>CAINEC010000169.1 GCA_903847585.1 uncultured Bacteroidota bacterium | reverse complement strand
GCCTCGTATGCTCAAGCTGAGATTTGTTTTTTAAATAATCAAAACCGTTTCAATGAGGGATCGTTTGCGCAAGAGCACTTTTTCTTGCCATGACATTAACTTATTTTTCATGTTTTTTCTCGCTCCTGTAATCATGTATGGACCTACCGGCTAATGCAAGGAAAAAATAACTGAATAACAAGAAAACAAATGCAGTCATGTATCCGGCTTACTACCAGCAAACTTGCTAGCGTAGCTCTGATGGAATCCGCGTCTTGCAAACTTTTAACTTATCAATTTAACGGCTTCTTAAGAGCCAGTGAATACGTCAGTTTTATTGCAAGCTAAGGTTTGTCTTATTTACCATCACTCTTATTTAGTTCATCGCATATTTTCGGCTGGAACTCTCTTTATCTTTCTTCAATTTCGTCCATTGCCTTATCTCCTTAAATTGATCCCTGGCAAACTTTGTTTTCTGTGTAGTTTTGTCCCTTGCCTAAAACAGCATAAACAACTCTTGCCAATTTATTGGCAACAGCCACAACACTGGTATTAAAGCCTCTTCTGCTTGACAGGTTAATCATCCAATCAGAAAAGACGCTGTTATTTTTCTTTAAAGTTTCTTTCTTTTTGGGAATCGCCATCCTTTGCGTAAAAACAGCCCTTGCTCCTTGAATTAAAAGATTGCGTAAATACACATCACCTCTCTTGCTAATTCCTAAGAATTTTTGCTTTCCTCCTGTCGAATGCTGTCTTGGAACAAGACCGAGCCAAGCGGAAGGCTGTCTGCCATTTTCAAAAGTTGCTGCATTACCAATTGAAGAAATTAAGGCTGTTGCTGTCATCAAAACAATACCGGATATTTCCATCAGCTGAGTATGGGTTTCATTATTTTGAGCGATGAGCTTTAATCGTTTTTCTAATTCAACGATTCGTTTATCATTTTCCAAGAATTCGTCTTTCAAAGCCCTGAAAGTTTGTCTGCAAAAAGTTTACTATGATTGATACGTCTATGGTGAAAGTCACTAGGTCCCATCCACTTTTGTCATCTGAGCCAAATAATTGTAGATGCGAAAGCTAAGAATCCCATATAGGCTAGTGCCATTTTGTCAAACCTGGAGAAAATGCGTCTAAAATGTTTGATTTTACTAAAGAAGCATTCAATCAAGTGTCTTTCCTTGTATAGATGGTAATCCACCTCTCTTGGATTCTTGCGATTGGACCGTGATGGTATAACAGGGACACAGCTTTGAGAGATAATTTGGTTGATCAATTCATCACAATCAAACGCCTTATCTCCTAAGATATTGGCACTTTTAATATCTTTAATTAATTCAGGGGCTTGTTTAATTTCGCTGGCTTGTCCAGGTGTGAGGATAAATTTAATGGGCAAGCCCAAAGCATCGACAAGGGCATGGATTTTGGTTGTAAATCCGCCCTTACTTCGGCCTAAAGCTTGTTCTTCTTGCGAATTCTTTTTGTAGCCACTAGCACACGCATGGGCTCTAACGATAGAGCCATCAATCATTACAGATTCAACATCACACTCTTGCGCAAAGAAGGACAGAATATCGTTCCATAAATCCTTTTTAGCCCAAGATAGGAACCGTTTATGAACCGTTTTATAACGACCATAATAGAGAGGAAGTTCACTCCATTGAGCCCCTGTTCTCATAATGAAATAGACACCCTCTAGGAAGAAACGGGTTTTTTCTCGATTCTTGCAGTAAATGTCCAGGCGACTTTTTAGGTAAAAGAAAATCTTTTCAAATGCTTCTTCAATAATGTAATACTTGTCCATGATAGTGCTCTTCGTCGTTGATTCAGCACTATCACTACCATTTTCTTATACTTTTAACAAAAGTGGATGCAACCTAGAACATTTTTGTAAAACTCGAAGGATCGGTTGAGATCGGTAACGGCTAAAGTGATGTGGTTGATGTTTATGAT
>CAINEC010000168.1 GCA_903847585.1 uncultured Bacteroidota bacterium | reverse complement strand
CTAAAAGCCACCCGCAGGGGTGGCTTTTTTTACGGCCTCCCGTGCCGTACAAGCACCTTGCTGAATCAGTGAATCTCTACAGTATCTCTACTTTTTCAAAGTAGCGATCGACGTTATCTTGGTCAAGTACCAGATCAAATTCCGCGACAATTCGCTTTATTGTGGAGTCAACAATTTGTTGCTGAAGTTTTTCTGTATCGAACTCTAGCTCGCATTCATACTTTGCACCAAAGGCAGTGGGCTTTGCGCGTTGATCATTTTCGATGGCGGATATCAGGTCAAATTCTGCGGGAGCGTCTGGAAGATATGCATTTTCGTTCAAGTTTGTACTTGTCATCTTCATCGGATTGATAAATTGTGTTGCTTTCACCAAAGTTTTACGCACTTTGTTAACTTCCGTTTGGTCAATTAAAAAATTGAAATTATCCGTACCCAGTTGTCCCGTAAATTGAACAGATAGATCTTCACTATTCGACGATGCTGTAACTTTTCTTATATCGCCAAACATGGTTTGCGATAGGAAAGCAGAAAGTACGTTCGCTGCATTTTCCCCGCCTGCATAGTCGATGAAATTTCTTATCCATGATTCTTTTTCTTGATCGGTTGATCCGATGTTCAATTTTTTGTCATCTGGAATTAGTGATCGAACCTCAGGAGCAGTTTTTCCATTTTTAAGGAATTGATAATTCATGCGCCTTATGTCCTTTCCGAATTGCGCGCTCATTGATCCGAATTTTTCCGTTAACCCTTTTTCCTGATTGATGGCTTTGTCTGGCTTAAGTGAATTTAGATTGCTTTCACAGCTTGCTATTTCATCGGGGGTAAGTGTGAATTTGCCGCGTATATGTGCGCCTTGATGAATGCATTCTGCCTTGCAGCCCTTTGGAAGCTGGAGTGCAATGTGTTTAAGATTATCGATACGTTTTTTTACGATGAGTATTGATTGCTTGTGATTTTTACCCGATTGTTTCAATTGGCAATAAGCAAGCGCTGCACTTATTTTGGTTTTTTCGGAAAAACTGCCGTTATGAAAAATTGATCGTGCTACCGACGAAATATCATCAAAACTCAAATTCATTGAATTTAGTGGCTCTTTCAAATCAATTGCAAAGGAAAGCGCTTCGGATTCGTTCATCCTGTGCTTGGAAACAAGCCGATCTGAAAATTGGATTATGTTGACGCATTCGCCGATTGAAAAATTATGCTTTTTTTGGAGAAGTTGTGCGTTATAGGTGAGGTGAAAAATATAGTTTTTAGGTAGCCCAAGATTTTCTTTTAATGAATTGGCTTTTTTTGATAATTCAACAGCAAAGTCAAAATCATTACCTTTTTTAATTGCTTCTTTGAAAAAATAATCATTTGGATTAATACCGTTTTCCAGGATTTTTTTTATATTTTCATGTGTTTCTGAGTTGGTATTTACAGATATTAAAAATTTATCTTTTATATCGTCGACGGTTTTTTTATCGAATTCTGAATTGGCCCACTCAGAAAATAGTGATACCCTGACCAATGCATTTTCTGTGCGGGTCATTTTAGGTTCAACCAAAGCACACTCGTCCGAAAATTTATTGATGATGGACATTTTTGCCTCGGCGCGCCAAAGTGATGCTTGAGCGCCGTCAAAAAATTTTTGATCAATTTTTAAAATCAATTTATCAACCAAATTGGCTTTGTAGATGCGATTGGTTTTTCTTGAGACCCTGACCTCATTTCCACGTTGTATTTCTTTTATGTATATCTCGAGCGCTTGACTTGAAGTTTGCGTAGGAAATTTTGGCATTGAATTGTGCCTGAATAAAAAATAGATAACTAAATATTTTGCTAAAAATTTATTTTAAGTTTATAAAATTATTAAACAAAAATAATGCGCTATTCAGAATATTTTGTGCCGTATTAATTGGCATTAGTTGGCAGCCGATGGGCGGTGTGTGTTCAGCCATCTTTTCTCATG
>CAINEC010000167.1 GCA_903847585.1 uncultured Bacteroidota bacterium | reverse complement strand
GTAACCTGCTTTATTTAGACAATTTGACCTTGTCTAGCACCCCTTTAACAGTTCAAAATATAAGTTCAGACGATCTTGTTATTTCTGCTTACCCTAATCCGACCAGTACTTTAATTAATTTAAAAGCAGATACTAAATTATTGGGATCTGTTTTCACTATCTATGATAACACAGGGAGATTATTGATGTCAGGGAAAATAAATTCAGAAAAAACAACTGGGAATTTGAGTAATTTTTCAGATGGTGTTTATCTGTTCCGAGTTGGGGAGAATTTGAAACAAACATTTAAAATAATAAAAGAATAAGCCAGCCCTTAACAGCGCACAAGCGCAACCCGAAAAGGGTATGCGCCTGTGCGCGAAACGTTATGCAAAATAAAAAATAAAAAAATGAAAGCGTTGAGAATTTTAACTTTAATGGTTTTAACATTATTTCTTGGAAATGCTAATGGGCAAACAATAACTGATTATGATGGAAACAACTACCCTGTGATAACCATCGGCTCACAAAAATGGATGGGACGTAATCTTAGGGTAACCCATTTCAATGATGGTAGTGCAATTAACAATGCTGGATTTAATAACTGGTATTATTTTCCATTAAGTGAGCCTAGATATTGCGAACCAGTAATTCCGCCTAATACTACCGATACAATAGCATTGGGTTTTTGGTATAACTATCCTGCCGCAGGAGACCCAAGAAATATTTGTCCGCAAGGTTGGCACGTAGCAACCGATGCTGATTGGTATCAGTTAGTTCATCAATTAGACCCTACATCCGACACATCATCACTAACCAATTTGGAAAGTTCAATTGTTGGTGGCATGCTAAAAGATACTATCACGTGGACTACTCCTAATTTAGGAGCAACAAATTCAACTGGCTTTTCGGTACTTGCAGTTAGTCAAATTTCCGGCAGCATAGTTTGGCCATCAGGATATGTTTGCTGTCAGGGTATGAATGCCAGTTTTTGGTGTGGTGGTATCCCTTGGACGCTTGGAGTGAATTGTTATGATCGTTATCTAAACTATATGAATGCTAGTATCGCCCGAAACACAGATAACTATTCCAATGGTAAATCTATACGATGTGTCTGCGATACACTCTCTGTAACTTCTATTGAAAAGAATGATTTTCATTCTCAACTTACAATTCACCCTAATCCCGCAAGTGATAGAATTACGGTAACAACTATAAACAAATCACTAGGTAGAATTATTATTAAAAATTATCTTGGAGTTATCATTTACAATAGTCAAACAAACGAAAGCACCAAAACAATAGATGTTTCTTATCTTGCTAACGGGACTTATTTTATTGTGCTTCCAGATTTAAACACTTCCAGTAAAATATTAATAATAAAGTGATAATTTATTAAACATAACAGCACGTACAAAAGATTGGCTGTTCAGAGATCTAAAGCTAGTTTTATGATAAATCAATGATTAGTTTTACAAAACAGCATTTACCTTCGGTGCTAATGCGCGGTGCAGTAAAATCTCCATCTTCGCCAAGACCAGAAAAATTAGCGGTCATCTTAAAATAACAGAAGAGAAAAATCAAAACAAACATTTTGAATTTTTTCATTGCAATTTACAAACACAGAAAATAGAAAAAGAGAACGATAGAATGAATCAAAAACGTAGTGCCATAACGTTATGACATTAAACGATTTTTTATCAGAGTTTAAAAACTGGAAATTCACAAAGTATAAAGCAATCAATTTTGCTATAGGACTTTCAGCTTTACTACTCTATGAGTTTGTTGGTCGACCTATTTATCGACCATACATCTACACTAATAAGATAAACGACTTTCATATTGCTGATACTTTAGGTAATACATTTGGAACATTGCCGACAATATTTTTCTTAATTGCAATTTTATCTAATGATATAACAAAGGGAAATTACTTAATAAAACTGGGAACTATTAGTGTTGTTGTTTTTGAACTTGCCCATCCTTTGCTTGGAAAACCAATAGACATTTGGGACATTATTGCTTCTATTTTTACGGGACTTGCAAGCTATTTAATTTATCATAGTATATTTAAAGACAATTAAAATGAGCAGAACAAAATTAACCGCTAACATGTGATTAATTTTGGCCCTCCTACTTTTTAAAACGTTACAAAGATTCAACCACTACAAATAAAAAGAATGGATGGTGAAATTTGACCCAGTGTATAACAAATAAAGCCCTGTATTCAACAATAAGCTACAAAAAAACAGTTGCACTCCATATGAATCACTCGATTTCTAAGATTATTTCCCACTCAAGATATGTGATTCTTTTTCTGTGCTTAAACACCAGTTTATCATTTGCTCAATCATTCGTTAATCTTGAATCAGGTGCTTTCTACACAGCTGTTAATGATATTCGCAATGGCATTAGCGGTACAACATTCTCTCTGAAAAATGATTTTAAAACACCAATAAGTCCATATTTGAGGTTGCGCGTTGGCTATATATCAAATGAAAAAAATCACTTCTCCTTTCTTTATGGGCCCTTAAAAATTGTAAAAACTGCAACATTAGAAAATGATATTCTATTTGATGAGAAAAACTTTAAAGCGAACACCCCCATAGAGGTTGTTTACAAGTTTAACTCTTATCGTTTTACTTACAATCGAAGAATAATTAATAACGACCATTTTAAATTTGGACTTGGTATATCTGCCAAAATTAGAGATGCAGGATTCTCATTGAAGAATAGCGAAATTTCAAGTGAAAATTTTAGTGTTGGTTTCGTTCCACTTATTAATCTATTAGCTAGTTGGGAAATATCTCAGAAAATGGGCGTTGATCTTTTTGGAGAAGGATTAACCGCAAGTAAAGGAAGAGCAATCGACCTTTCATTATCGGGAAGATATAACTTCAATAAAAACCTACAAGGAATCATTGGCTATCGCTTGCTAGAAGGTGGATCAAACGGAACAATTCGATATAATTTCATTCAACTTCATTTTATCTTTATTAGTTTAAACTATTCATTTAGCAAAAACAATAAAGAGCTATAAGTATTATCTTGGTATGGTTTGATTTGCATTAGCAATACTATTATATGAACACATTACAACTACGAATAATCAGAAGAAACAGCTAACTAACTCAAATAAAAAAATGTCTAAAAAAGTAAAATTCATTATCACTACAGCCTGGATTCTTTTCAGTAGATCATACGATGCATATTGTACTTACTTGCTAACTCCAGACCTAAGCAAGGAGGCCAACCCGTTAGTTACAGTTGTTGGGATTTCATCTTGGACTGTACTTCTGATTGTTTTAAGCGTATTAACAATCTATGTAATTTACTCCTACTATTTAAGTGTCTTCCATTCCATTAATTTATTACCAAAAGAAAAAGGATACTCATTTAGCAACTTTGTTGCGTACCTCTATTTAGGTGTGAAAGATCATTGGACCGCCACACTATACAAACTTCCTAAAGACATAAATCGCCTAAACAATTACATGGGGCATATACTTACAAAGTGTCTTGTTTTTGCTGGTGTGGTGTCTACTGTCATGTGGGTGCTCATTAACAACTCAGCATATTATAAGACCATTCATAGCGCGCCCTTGATATATGCAATCTTAATTATTGGTTGTATTAGCATAACTTATAATTGGAATAAATCCATGTATCGGCAATATTTAACCAATTCATCTAATCATAAAGCTTAAATCAAAATTTGGTTTAAAATAAGATGCCTTCAATTTTCAAATAAATAGGCAACGAAAACTTAGGTGCAATCACGAATAATAGAGCCCTTAAATCGACTATTACAAGAAAAATTATTGTATCATAGAATTAAATGATTGACAAAGTCTTTTCAGTAACAGGAAATAAAATTACATCATTTATCATTGATGAGGACTCCTTAAAATTTTCTTCATCAACTTTTGAAACAGTGGACGAGTTCAAATTAGCCTTTGATAAAAAACTATCATTAGCGACAAAGGTTGAGATTAAATACAACGCAATTAAATCAATAAAAAAAGAAGACAACTCATCTGAAATTTCAATTGTATACAAGAGCGCTTTGGGAATATCCATGGACTGTGAATTTGCATTTACAGATACCAGCAAAAATCAATTGTTTTTTATCTTTTTAGAAAAGGAACGGTTCTTCTCAAAACAATATCAAACATTAAGTCCAATTAGAGCTGTAAGAAATCATTTAATCGGACTCTTAGCTATAATTGGCGTTACCATTTTTTGCTATTACCAGGCTATAAATATTGCCAATGGAACAAAAGAGAAAACCTATAATATCAAAGAGATCATTTTTTATAAAACTGTTGAAATTCTCGGCGACAAAGGAGTTATTGCTATTGGATTAATAATATCAGGATTATTGGTGTATAAAATCTGGCAACGATTTACAAATCCTCCGAATCAGGTTGTATTTTTACCACCACTTGAATAACAAATATTAGAGCTACATGTTAAACGAAATGTATACCTGCAATAAGGTATTTAGTTGAATTAAGAAAGTGCTATTTAAAAACCCTATGAAATTACCTAATAAATTTTACAAGTCGTTTTTTCTGATAATAACAATCCTATTCAGCCATATTTATTGTTTCTCTCAAACTACAATATCAAAACAGGAAAACAATAATTCAAAAGTTAATTTCACTGATGTTCGAATTTTATTGCTCATCAATTATCCGCATAAATTAAGTTCAGGTGCTTATAATTATAGTAAATACACCATTCAAAAAGGAAAGAACGAATTTTTAATTGAAGGAAAATCTATTGCATATAAGCAAACATACAAATGGGAAGTCCCATTTACCTTTGTAGAGATTAACGGTTCTCGCAAGTCCGATAAAAAAAACGATATACTAATACACGTTGCCTTAGATGGTGCCAAAAGCGACAAATATGTATCTGAAAAAATCACTTATTCTGTTGGTGGAAAATCTTATGTAGTATACAAGCATATTAATTACAATTGTTATGATCCAAGGTGTGGCGCCAAACATAATCATACAACGTTTAATACTGGTGAAACATATTTTAGTCCTGAATATGGAATTTTAGTTGAAGTAGACGATCAAAAGATGCAATATAATCTATTGGCTAAAATCAAAGAGAAAAATGTCCCACATGAATTGGTCATTCAGATTCTAAAAAACATAAAGGCCGACAATAAAATCATTCAGGAGTATATTAGAAAAACGAAAAAATAATTTGCTATCATTTGACAATAATCCGTCAATTCTTACTCGATTTTTATTTCTAATTATCCTTCTCTAAATTTGTCACTCTATGGAAATACGAAAATCGAACAAATCAAACTTCCTTTTTGCGGCTTTGGGAATTTTGATAATCGCGATCGTATTCATCAAAAACTATTTTGACCATAGTATTCCTGCTAATTTACTAACGGCATTTGCTATTTTCTTTGGAACAATAAGTACTTACTTCCTACTAAAGTCTTATAAACAACCTCCTATTTACATCATTAATGAAAAAGAGATATTTATTTCCAAGGACAACATATCATACGAGTTTAAAAACTTAGCATATTACCGTCATGAACTAATAGGATCACGGTATGGACATTTTGATTATCTCTTCTTTTACAACTTCGATAACACATTAGTATTTAAAATAAATGTAACATTAACAGACCATAGTCTTCATCAATTCAAAAACAAACTCAAGAACCGATTAAATCAAAATTCAAACAATTATCTTTAACTCGGTTCATCAATTTTAAAATTTAAAGAATCCAATATCAAAAATTTATTTTTTTATACAACAAGATATTCCAATCATGCATAAAACAATAATTGACTACAATAAACAACAAATCGTTGCTGACAATGAAATATGCGATCTCCTTGCACAAATAATTACTGTTGAATTATATGATGCGGATTATAAAATATGGCACGGACATCCTGTTTGGTTTATTGATGAAAATCCAATTGTTGGCTACAGCAAACAGAAACTTGGAATAAGATTAATGTTTTGGAGCGGAAAAGATTTTGATGAAAAAGAATTAAACAAAACCGGCGCTAAATTTAAAGATGCCTCCATCTTTTTTAATCATGTATCAGAAATAAATGAAAACAATCTCAAGCGTTGGTTAAAAAAATCGAGAGAAATTCAATGGGATTATAAAAACATAGTCAAAAAGAAAGGTCAATTAGACCGTTTAAAGTAATTAATTTTAATAAAATCTTTCATATTCTTTGAATATTATGCAATATATCAAAAATGAAAATTTGCCTACCATCGAAGGACTATCAAACTGGAAAGGGAATTTGATCAATTCCAAAGGAGAGTTTATAAATGAGGCTTATCCATTTAAAATTAAGTTTAAAGATATTTTGAGTTGGAAGCTTAAAAAAACAAGTGGGCTTCTGTAAAGAAAAACTATAAAGAAAAACTTTCCATTTGTAATAATGCACTAGCCTTTACTACCAACAATAATGATGTTTTGATATGGCTTGGGCATACTACTTTTCTATTCAGAATAAATGGTGTTACCTTCTTAACTGACCCAATATTTGAAAGTCCGCATTTGTTTTTAAAACGTAATCATGATTTACCTTTCAATAAAGAAAGCCTACCTAAAATCGATTATCTATTAATCAGTCATGATCACAGAGATCACCTCGATAAAAAATCAATTCGTTTTATATTAAACAGAGGTGATAATCCAACCATTCTTACAGGATTGAACATAGATAAATGGTTTGAGAGCAATTTCAAGTCGGCCAACTATTCTATTCAAGCTGCGGGATGGTATCAACAATACCAAACAAAAGAAAACGATACAAATGTTTATTATTTACCTGCACGACATTGGTCAAAAAGAGGAATGTTTGATACCAACAAAAGACTTTGGGGTTCTTTTCTAATTGAAGCAGGTAACAAAACAATTTATTTCAGTGGTGATACGGGATATGGAAGTCATTTGAAAGAGGTCGGTGAATTATTTAAAAATATTGACATTGCCATTTTAGGAATTGGCGCCTATCAGCCAGAGTGGTTTATGGAAGCTAATCATATTTCTCCATTGAATGCGTTAAGAGCAATCCATGAGATGAATGCTCAAAAATTTATTCCTATGCATTATGGAATGTTCGATTTAAGCGATGAACCCATCTTAGAACCTGTAGAATCCTTGATTAAATTTCATGCTACTGAATTTTCGCATATCAATTTAAGTGTTCTTAAAGTCGGAGAGAATCATTTAATAAATAGTTAGATTTATTTTATCCTTAAATGGATTTTAATAGGTGGCTTGTTGAATCTCAAATCTTCAATCCCGATAGCTATCGGGACTAATTATCAAATCAACCTCGGGAGTTTGATAACCTGACTCACCGCTTTATGCTTTTTCAAATTAGCACATTAGCATATTAGCATATTAGCACATTAGCACATTAGCATATTAGCATATTAGCACATTAGCATATTAGCATATTTTCAAATCATCAAATCATCAAATCATCAAATTTTCAAATCATCAAATTTTCAAATTATCAAATTTTCAAATCATCAAATTTTCAAATTAAAATGATTATTTTTATCAATACCAATTCACCCCATCTTGAAACGCAATTTACTTCTCCTCGCTGGTCCGCTGTTGTTTGTTATAATTAGTAGACTGCCCGCATTTGATAGCAGTCAACCAGAAATGATGGCGATGCTCGGACTCGTATGCTGGGTGGCGCTTTGGTGGTTTACAGAAGTTGTGCATATTGCAATTACATCCCTCCTGCCCTTCGTATTATTACCATCGCTTGGCATCATCGATATAAAGGAGACAGCTGCGCAATACATGGATCCGATTCTGTTTTTATTTATTGGTGGATTTATTATTTCATTCGCGATTGAGAAATGGGGCTTGCATAAACGCGTTGCGCTGCGAATACTTTCTATAACAGGGAAAAATCCTGCGCAACTTTTACTGGGTATCATGATTACCTCCTATTTTATTTCGATGTGGATATCCAATACGGCAACAGTAATGATGTTATTATCTGCTGTAATGGCTATCATCTATCAACTCGATCATCATTATAACGATAAGCATCAACATCGCAAATTATCATCTGCTTTATTAATTGGATTAGCATACGCCGCTACGATTGGTGGAATGGCAACACTCGTTGGGACACCTACTAACATGATATTTTATCGTGCTTACCTCGAAGCCTATCCGCTACAAAATGATTTGTCGTTTATCAGTTGGTTTAAAGTTGGATTCCCTATATCAATTTTACTATTGCTAATTACCTGGATGATTTTGAAAATAAACATCAGTAAAAAAGAACAAGCCATAAACTTCGATATTTCGATTTTCAAAAAAGCGTATCAAGATTTAGGAAAATTTTCCAGCGAAGAAAAAACAGTAGGATTAATTTTTATTTCTACAGCACTTCTTTGGTTTACTCGTGCTGATATTCCTTTGGGCAGTTTTACGATTAAAGGCTGGTGCAATTTATTTCCTTACCCAAATCAAATGCAAGACAGCACTGTCGCTATTGTTTGCGCATTGCTATTGTTTATTCTCCCTGCATCTGAAAAAGGGAAAAGCATTTTAGAATGGAAGGATACCGCTAAACTACCATTCGATATTCTATTACTCTTCGGTAGTGGGTTCGCGTTAGCAAAAGGATTTGAATCAAGCGGACTAAGCAAATACCTAGCTTCGCAATTGAACTTTTTAAATGGTGTTCATCCGTTGATGATCTTATTAATCGTTTGTATGATTATTACTATCATCAGTGAATTTGCTTCTAATGTGGCGAGTATTCAATTAGCCTTACCTATTTTAATTGCGCTACAAAATGCGATGCACTTACACCCTATGGTCTTGTTAGTTCCTGCAACATTAGCAGCATCACTAGGATTTATGATGCCAGTTGCTACGGCTCCGAATACAATCGTATTTAGCAGCGGACATATCAAAACCAGTGAAATGGGATTCGTTGGATTCTGGGTAAACATATCAGGGATCGTTATTATCAGTTTAATCACTTACTTCTTACTTGCATAAAAATGAAAAGTCTTCCATTAATTGTAATTATTTCGCTCTTGATGATTGGAAAGTTTTCCAACGCACAATCATTTTATCCCGATGTAACGAATTACGAAATTCATTTGCACGATGTAAACCATACTACAAAAAATATTACCGCTACTACAAAGGTTAAGTTTACTGTAATCACAAATAACACCTCGCAAATTGATTTAAGTCTTGAGCAATTTACAATTGATAGCCTTTTACAAAATGGTCAACCACTAACGTACACCTATAACGATACATTAATCCGAATTAATTTAAGCACGCCAATGAATATCGGCGATACTTCCACTATTCAAATTTCTTATCACGGAATTGCACATACAGAAGCTAGTGGCTGGGGAGGATTTCATGTAGATGCAAATTATGCGTTTAATATGGGAGTTGGATTTGAAACTGACCCGCATAATTATGGTCGCTCTTGGTATCCTTGTGTTGAAACATTTACCGACAAAGCAACCTATGATTTTTTTATCACGACCAATCTCGGCAAACAAGCATTTTGCAATGGACTATTAAATGGAATAATCGCCAATTCAAATGGAACCTTTACTTATAATTGGATCATGAATGACCCTATTCCAACTTACCTGGCTTCAGTGGCTATTGGACCTTATACTACTTGGCAACGCAATTACCAAGGACTTCCAATTGAGATTGCTTGTACAATTGCGGATAGTGCTGCCGTTAGTGCGTCGATGATTCATTTGAATGATGTACTTGGATATTTTATTAATGCATACGGAAATTATGCTTTTGACAAAGTCGGATATTGCTTAGTTCCTTTTAATGCTGGCGCAATGGAGCATGCAACAAGTATTCATATTGGGAAAGTTTATTTCAATGGATTGTTAACCTATGAAACATTGTGGGCGCATGAACTAGCGCATATGTGGTGGGGCGATAAAGTTACTTGCGAAACAGCAGCAGACATGTGGTTAAATGAAGGATTCGCTAGTTTTAATGAAGCTTATATCACCGAACAACTTTATGGAAACGATGCCTACAAAGCATATAACCTGAGCAACCATAAAGGAGTATTGCAGTTCTCTCATATTACTGATAATGGTTATCTGCCTTTGAATAATATCCCGATGAGTTGCACCTATGGCCCGACCGTTTATAATAAAGGTGCTGATGTAGCTCGTACATTGCGACATTATTTAGGAGACAGTTTGTTCTTTGTTGGATGCAAGCATTACATGGATACACGAGCTTATTCTAACGGAAACAGTACACAGTTAAGAGATGACATCACGACATCAACAGGAATAAATGTCAATCGTTTTTTTGATGATTGGGTGTTTACTCCAGGATTCCCACATTTTTCAATTGATAGTGTTATTCAAACCGCAAATGGAATTGGTTGGAATTATCAGATATACACAAAACAAAAATCAAAAGGCAATCAGCATTTGTATGAGATGCCAGTAAAAATTACAGCATACGATTATGCTAATAATTACGACACCACATTTACAATCTTGATTAACCAATCAACACAATCATTTACTGTTTCGAGTACACATAATTTTAATGAATACTACATTGATGTAAACGATGAAATGGCCGATGCACAAATCGACATTCGTAAATCAATTGTTGGTCCGATTAGCAGCAATACGGGCGTGGCATTCTCAGAAGTGAATTCATCTTTAACGATTACGAATGCTCCAGCAGGAAATAATCTAATAAACATTACGCATCACTTTGTAGCACCCGATGCATTTCAATCTCCACATCCAATTCGATTAAGCGATTATCGTTATTGGTCGGTTGGAGGAACTTTTAATACTGGTTTCCGTGCGAAAGCTAACTTCTTATATAACGGTTCAGCTAATATGTCGACAGGCTACTTAGACAATAATTTAATTACTGGTTTAGAAGACAGTTTGGTATTACTATATCGTGCGGGGGCATCCGAAGATTGGACAATCGTTACGAATAGTACATTAGTAAAATCAGGAAGTGCGACTGACAAAATTGGATATATCACAGTTGATACTTTAAAGAAAGGAGAATATTGTTTAGGATACAAAGATTACAGTATTGGATTGAACAATCATATCCATACTAAAAGAACTTATTTTACCATCACACCCAATCCTACGAGCGAAACTTTTTTAATTAAAATGAATACTACTGAACATAAAAATTATATGATCAGTATTTTTGATTTAGGAGGAAAAGAAGTTTACAGTAATGTAATTAATGAAACAGATCCACTAATCTGGCATCCTAATAACATTCAAAAAGGAGTTTACCTGATTAACTTATTGAGTGATGGAAAAATTATCGAAACAAAGAAAGCTGTATATCAATAACCATATTAACTACTCCCCTATTATTTTCCAGTTATCAGTGTCCTTCGGTGAAATAGGATCTTGATTATTTTTATACATCTGATGAATATAGCTGGCTCTATCTGCAATATGCTCTTTGAGAATTGCCGGTGAAACCACTTTCATATGCTCTAACCAACTCATAATCCACCCTACCAGCTCAATGTTAATTGAACATTGCATTTCCATCTGATAGCTTCCGTCGCTTAGCTCTTTAAACTTTTGCGTTTTATGCCAAAAGCGATTAGAAATATAAATGCCAGCACTTTTACTGATATGAATAACTATTTTATAAACCTTCGTATCAGCAGTATCATGTACACCAAACTTCGTATGAAGATAATTATCAATTAGTTTTTGGTTACCCTTCATGTTAAATCGTTTATCTAAAACAGCAATCGATTCAATTGCATCCAACTCAATAACATGAAGTGCCTTATTAGAATTCTTATAGTGACATCCTAATAAATGAACAGTACCTCTATGATAAATCAATCGCATGGGTTCAAAGTTAACATCCACTAAATGTTCATGATCGTAACATTTAATACTTACGACTATCTTATTGGTTATTGCCTTTAGTAATTCTTTTAAGAATTTCTTATGCTTTGATTTATAAATAAACTCTGACCATTCACTATTTACCACCGAATTACCTGGCACTAATTGAACAATTTCAGGGAAACTATCTATTGACACCCCCTTTTTCACATCCATGATTTGCGATAATGTATCACCTGTTACTTTCTTAAGCCATTTGGTTTTAAAATGCTCAATCAAAAACAAGTTCACATACTCTTGAAAAGATAATGATGAATCATTTTCACTCGATACAATCATCCACGTTTTCTTGTTGAAAACCCCTTCACTAACTGCGACGTGAATCTGCGGAGTATTTAAAACTTCACTTATCTTTGTTAAGTCACGGTAAATCGTTCGCTCGGAACAATTATAACCCAATGACTTTAATTTTGGATTTAAAGTAGCTACTGTTTCTGGCCCCATCGATAAAAATCGAATAACGGCCAAAATGCGTTCTATTTGCATAAAGGATGAATGGTCCGCAAATATTTTAATTAATATTTACATTTCCAAAATTATTTATATAAAATTTAATTAATAGTTCAATTAAAATAGTGTTATGAGTGAAAAGTATCAAGTAATAGAGTTAAAAAAAGGAAAGGAAAAATCGATTTTATCCAAGCACCCCTGGATATTCAGTGGTGCCATTGCTAAAGAACCGAAGGACTTAAAAGAGGGAACTATCGTTTCCGTTATTGACCATAATAAAAACTACCTTGCTACCGGACATTTTCACAAGGCAACTATCTCTGTAAGATGTCTCGATTTCGAGGATAACACCATCGATTTAGCTTTTTGGACTAATAAAATTCGAAACGCTTACAACTTTCGAAAGACATTAGGCTTAATTGATAATCCTGCTACAACAATTTATCGATTAGTTCACGGAGAAGGAGATGGTTGTCCGGGACTCGTTATCGATATTTATGATAAAACCGCTATTATACAGGTTTACACAAAAGGAATGTATGATGCGATTTCCTTTATTAATGATGCATTATTAAATGTATATAAAGAAAACATTAAGGCTATTTATTCGAAAAGCGCAGAAACTTTAGCGAAGCATGGAGTTCAAAATATAATAGATGACTACACCTATCGTCATGAAGATTTCCGTGAAGCAGATTTTGCTTTAGAAAACAGTTTAAAGTTTAAAATAAATTATGTGGAAGGTCAGAAGACGGGATTCTTTATTGATCAACGAAACAACCGATCACTCGTTCAACATTATGCTAAAAGTAAATCTGTTTTAAATACTTTTTGTTATACAGGAGGATTTTCGCTTTATGCATTGCAAGGTGGTGCCTCCAAAGTAGTTTCAGTCGATAGTTCCAAAAAAGCAATGGAAGGCGTTGAAGCGAACGTTCAGCTAAATTTCCCGAAGGCGAATCACGAAGGTACTACGGAAGATGTAATGACCTACCTAAAAAAGTCAACCGAACAATTCGACTTAATCATACTCGACCCTCCTGCTTATGCGAAGCATTTGAGCCAAGTTAAAAATGCCATGGTTGGTTATCGTAATTTGAATACAGAAGGATTAAAGAAAATAAACAAAGGAGGAATTCTATTTACGTTCTCTTGTTCGCAAGCTATCGATAAGGAATTATTCAGAAAGATAATTTTCCAGTCGGCTTTACAAGCAGGTAGAAATGTACGAATCCTTCACCAGCTCTCACAACCAGAAGATCATCCAATTAGTATCTATCATCCAGAATCAGAATACCTGAAGGGATTTGTATTGTATGTTGATTAAAAGAAACTGATTACCTTTGCAACGCTATTCGATAAATCATGAATCAACTTCCTAATTTAAAAAACTACAACAACGGCAACTTTTTTCTAATTGCAGGCACCTGCGTAGTAGAGACTGAAGAAATAACTTTTGAGACTGCCTCTCATCTAAAAAAAATAACAGATCAATTAGGAATTCCTTTCATCTTCAAAGCATCGTATCGTAAAGCAAATCGCACACGAGTAGATTCATATACTGGTCCTGGCGATTTAGAAGCATTGAATATTCTAAAGAAAGTAGGCGCAGAATTGAATCTTCCCCTGTTAACGGATATCCATGAAAGTGATGAAGCAGCAATGGCCGCTGAATATGTGGATGTATTACAAATACCCGCTTTCCTTTGTCGCCAGACCGACTTACTTGTTGCAGCTGCAAAAACACAGAAAATTGTCAACGTAAAAAAAGGTCAGTTTTTATCGCCAGAAGCAATGCAATTTGCAATCAATAAAATCAAAGCAGCAGGAAATGACCGTATCTGGTTAACAGAACGAGGAACAAGCTTTGGCTATACCGATTTAATTGTTGACTTCAGAGGAATTCCAACGATGAATAGTTTTGGTTGTCCTGTAGTAATGGATATTACGCATAGCGTTCAACAACCGAATCAAACATCTGGTGTTACTGGCGGACAACCAGCGCAGATTGCGACATTAGCAAAAGCGGCAATCGCAACGGGAGCAAAAGGAATATTTTTAGAAACACATCCTAATCCAAAGCAAGCATTATCAGACGGTGCTAACGCAATTCAATTAGATCGCGTAGAAGAATTATTAAACGACTTAGTGATTTTACAGCAAGCCGTTAACAAGATTAGCCGTTAAAAAGAATTATCTGAAATTTTAAATCGGAAGATCGGCTCCAAGTCGTTCAATTCATTAATCATACAATTTAAGTCGGTAATAATACCGTTGTTAAATCCGTAAACCCAACCATGAATTGAAAGTGCACGTTTTTCCCAAGCCTTTTGTACAACTGATGTTTTTGCTAAATTTTTAACCTGCTCAATTACATTTAATTCAACTAATCTGTTTTCTCGTGCGTGAATATCATCCATAGCATTCAATTCATCTGCATGCATAGCATACACTTCTTTGATATTGCGAAGCCACTTGTTAATAACACCACCATAATCTTTATTATCCATTGCTGCCACTACACCACCACAACCATAATGTCCACATACAATAATATGCTCAACGTGTAATACATCAACAGCATAATTCAATACCGTTAACAAATTCAAATCGGTATGCACGACCAGATTAGCTACATTTCGATGCACGAAAATCTCCCCCGACTTTGTATTCGTAATTTCATTTGCAGGTACACGACTATCAGAACAACCTATCCATAAATAGTGAGGTGTTTGTCCTTTAGTAAGATTATTAAAAAACTCAGGTTCTTTGGCTAACTTAGCTTTCGACCATTCTTTATTTCCATCAAGCAAAAGCTGATAACTATTTTCGTTACTCATGATTAATTAATTTGAACAAATGTAACCCATACATTCGATATACGCAAAGTCAGAATATCCATTCACTTTTTATATTTTTGCAACAGTATGAATGATTCAAGAAAAAAAATTGTTGCAGGAAACTGGAAAATGAATTTAAGTTTGCAGGAAGCTCAAAGTTTAACTGCTGAATTGTTAGGGATGATTCAAGATGAAAAGAATAACGATTCTCACGTTTACCTCTTTCCTCCTTTTGTATACATCAATAATATTTATCGCCAGATTCAAAACAGTACTATTAATGTAGGCGCCCAAAATTGTGCAGATCAAATTTCAGGTGCTTATACAGGAGAAACTTCAGTAACGATGTTAAATTCGGTTGGTGCTTCAGCTGTACTTATCGGACATAGCGAACGTAGAACGTATTATCATGAGAGTAATCAATCATGCGCAAATAAAATAAATCTGGCTCTTCAACAAGGAATTATTCCTTTCTATTGTATTGGTGAAACATTAAACGAACGCAATTCGAATCAGCAATTCAATATTATCGAAAAACAATTGATGGAAGGAATCTTTCATTTGGGCGCAGAAGAGTTTTCAAAATGTGTTATTGCATACGAACCCGTTTGGGCCATTGGCACAGGACTGACTGCTAGTCCTGACCAAGCACAAGAGATGCATGCATTTATTCGAAAGTTAATTACTGAGAAATATGATGCAACAACTGCAAATAATTGCAGTATTCTTTACGGCGGAAGTTGCAACGATCAAAATGCAAAAGAACTTTTTTCATTGCCTGATGTAGATGGCGGTTTAATTGGAGGTGCTTCGTTGAAGTCAAGATCATTTATGAATATTATTAAAGCATTTCAATAAACAGCTGTGAGCGAAAATCAACATCGTTATTTTATTGAACTTGCATATAAAGGTTCTAATTATCATGGATGGCAAATACAGCCCAATGCGATAACTGTTCAGGAAGAACTTAATAAAGCGCTAACCATTTTATCAAAAGAAAAGATCGATACCTTGGGTTGTGGTCGTACCGATACAGGTGTGCACGCCTCGCAATTTTATGCACATTTCGATTCGAAATTTTCGTTGGAAGAAATGAAAACGTGGGTCAAGAAACTCAACTCGATTTTAAAAGATGATATTTTTATTTTCGATATACACAAAGTCAATCAGGATGCACACGCTCGCTTTGATGCAACTTCCAGGAGTTACAGCTATTATATTGCGAAGCACAAATCGATTTTTCAGAAAGAATTGATGTGGTATACGCCAATCAAGTTAAATGTCGACTATCTAAACTCCTTAACCGAAATATTAAAGTCGGCTAAACAATTCGAGAGCTTTAGTAAAACAGGTGTAGAACCATCAACTTACTTGTGCGATATTACGGAGGCTATTTGGACAGAGCATGAGCATTGTTACCAGTTCACAATTTCAGCTAATCGTTTTTTAAGAGGAATGGTAAGAGCGATTGTAGGAACGATGTATGAGTTTAATAAAACAGAATTACAAAAAAGTGAATTACAAAAAATATTAGATGCTGCTGATAGAGGAAAGGCTGGACATGCAGCACCACCACAAGGATTATTTCTTGAGCAAATTACCTATCCCTATCTAAATAAGACATCACAATCTCCTTTTCAAAAATGAGCGTTAGCGGAAAAGCATTCGATAAAAATTTACTCTTACGGATTTTAGAATTTGTAAAACCGTATCGGAAATTATTTTTAGGAAGTATTTTATTGACGCTATTATTAGCTGGACTCTCACCTCTTCGTCCGATAATTACGCAATACATACTAGATAACTGCCTAGATTTTGAACACCAACAGGTTTTACTCAATCTAACAATCTTAATGATTGGGATCTTAATGCTGCAATCGGTTTTTCAGTTTATGCATGCATGGACCACCAACTTATTAGGACAATATGTTATTCGCGATTTAAGAAAAGATCTATTCAATAAACTCATTCATTTTCGACTTACCTATTTTGATAAAACTCCAGTAGGAACTGCTATTACGAGAAGCGTGTCGGATATGGAAACGATTGCTGATATTTTTTCGGAAGGACTTATCATTATTATCGGCGACCTATTACAACTGATCGTCATAATTGGTGTAATGCTTTATACGGATTGGAAGGTGACATTAATTTGCTTGACTACAATTCCGCTTTTGCTTATTGCAACTAATGTCTTTAAAAATAAAATCAAAGCTACATTTGGCGATGTACGAACGCAGGTAGCTGCATTAAATACATTTGTACAAGAACACTTAACAGGTATTCGAGTAGTACAGATGTTTAACTGCGAAGAAACGGAAATGGAGAAATTCAAAATCATTAACCGTAAACATCGCGATGCTAATATAAAATCTGTTTGGTACTATTCTATTTTCTTTCCGGTAGTGGAAATTTTATCAGCAATATCCATTGCTTTATTAGTATGGTGGGGATCTGGCGAGGTAATTACAAATGCAATATCCTTCGGGATGCTGGTATCATTTATTATGTACATCAACATGCTGTTTCGTCCGATTCGCGAATTAGCAGATAAGTTTAATACACTTCAAATGGGAATGGTCAGCGCAGAAAGAATATTTAAATTGTTGGATGAAAAAGAAACAACACGAAATGAAGGAACAATCACTAAATCGAAAATTGAAGGACGAATAGAATTTAAAGATGTATGGTTTGCTTATAACAACCAAGACCATACAAATGAAAATCCTGAATGGATATTAAAAGGATTATCCTTTACTGTGAATGCTGGAGAATGCGCTGCCTTTGTAGGTTCAACAGGTGCTGGTAAATCTACAATCATAAGTATCCTTAATCGCTTTTACGAAATCAGCAAAGGAGAAATATTAATTGACGGGGTTAATATTTACGACTATGATTTAGAATTTTTAAGAACGAAGGTGGCTGTTGTTTTACAAGATGTGTTTTTATTTTCAGATAGTATCGCCAATAATATTTCCTTGTTCAATCCTTCAATCAGCGAGGCACAAATTAAAAATGCGATTAGTGCAATTGGATCTAATCAATTCATAAAAGATTTGCCAGGCGAATTAAATTACGAGGTAATGGAACGAGGACAAGCATTATCCATGGGCCAACGACAATTGATTGCATTTGCAAGAGCCTACGTTTATCAACCTGATATTTTAATTCTGGATGAAGCAACATCATCAGTGGATTCTACGACGGAAGAACTGATAACAAAAGCAACAGATGTAATTACTAAAGGAAGAACATCCATCATCATCGCACATCGTTTATCGACAATACAGGATGCAGATAAAATATTTGTGATTGATCAAGGAAAAATAATTGAGAGCGGAACACACAATGAATTATTAGCAAATAATTCGCATTATAAAACGCTTTTTGAAATACAATTCATGCAACAAAAACAATAATATTTTTGAAAGATTTTTTAAGTGTTGAGTAAAAATAATCCATCCTTTTTCTAAAATATTTTTCGATTTCAACATTTCACTTTTTTCGATTTTGCAAAAATATTTTTCAGATAAAATAAAAATCAAATTTTTAAAATCATTATTTTTTCTTTTGATTTTTTTAAGCACTATAGAAATAAAAAACATTACACACATAAATTAAATTCATTCAAAAACACCATTTTCTCCTCTGAAAAATGAAAAATTAATTTGTTTTGTGCTTGCATTTTAAATGTATACGACTGATATTTTTTGAATAAATTTTATTAAAATTATTTTTTTGTTTTTGTTATTTCATCATTGAAAATTCTAAAAAAACACATTTTCAAATATTAACAATTTCACACATTTTCGTTGTTAATAACTTTGCAAGTGCATGTTTGATATTTATTCATCACAATAGTAAGTTTACAACTCAACCAATTTAATAATTTTAAAATGGCAACAACTAAAAAAGCAGCACCTAAGAAAGCTGCAAAGAAAGCCGCTAAGAAGGCTACAAAAAAAGCAGCACCAAAGAAAGCTGCTAAGAAAGCAGCTCCAAAGAAGGCTGCTAAGAAAGCTGCTCCTAAGAAAGCTGCTAAGAAAGCTGCTCCTAAGAAAGCTGCTAAAAAAGCAACTAAGAAAGCTGCTCCTAAAAAAGCTGCTAAGAAAGCTGCTAAGAAAAAATAATTTTTTCTTAGATACAAAACAACCCGCGATGCAAATTGCGGGTTGTTTTGTTTTACCCCTATTCCATCCTCTATAAAAAAGAAAGCAAGCATTCTCTTTCAATCAAGATTTTCAAAGCTCGATCATTTCCAATTCCAAATCTGCTTGCCTCGCAAAAGCGAGAAATCAAAACCCGGTTAGCATTATTACAATTCCAACAGATTAAAATAAGATCCGCCTATAAAATCACTTATCTCTTTCCTATCTTTGCACTATGAGTAAAAAAGGAAGAGTACTGGTTGCAATGAGTGGCGGCATCGATAGTTCGGTAGCTGCTATTATGTTACATGAAGAAGGTTATGAAGTTGTTGGTATAACAATGAAAACCTGGGATTATGCAACAAGTAATTCTTCAAAGAAAGAAACAGGATGTTGCAGCCTCGACTCTATCAACGATGCGCGCAGCATTGCCGTTCGTTACGGATTTCCGCATTACATCTTAGATATTCGTGGTGAATTTGGCGAACATGTAATCGACAATTTCGTTGATGAATACTTAGCTGGTCGTACACCAAACCCATGCGTGATGTGCAATACGCATATCAAATGGGAAGCATTATTAAAACGTGCTGATATGTTGAACTGTGAATTTATTGCCACAGGACATTATGCAAAAATCAGAATGGAAAATAATCGTGCAGTAATATCCAGAGGACATGATTTAAGTAAAGATCAGAGTTATGTGTTATGGGGTGTTACGCAAGAGTGTTTAACACGCACCATGTTTCCTGTTGGTGGATTTGAAAAATCAGTGATTAAACAAATGGCGCGCGACATGGATTTACATGAGCTTGCTAATAAGAGTGAGAGCTATGAAATCTGTTTTATTCCTGATAACGATTATCGATCATTTTTAAAAAATAGAGTTCCTGAATTAGATAAAAAATTAGTGGGTGGTAACTTCATCGATAAAGATGGAAAAGTTTTAGGTCAGCATAAAGGTTATCCGTTTTATACTATTGGTCAGCGTAAGGGATTAGAAGTTGCTTTTGGAGAACCGATGTATGTTACCGAAATAAAACCAGATTCCAATTCAGTTGTTTTAGGTACTATTGAAGAATTGAAAAAACAGGAAATGACCGTTCGCAACATCAACTTGATTAAATACGATTCGCTGATTGCACCGATGGAAGCATTAACTAAAATCAGATATAAAGACCCAGGAACGATGAGTACGATCACACAAATTGGAAATGAAATGTCGGTTTTATTTCATCAACCTGTAACTGGAATAGCTCCCGGTCAAAGTGCTGTATTCTATGAAGGCGATGATGTTATTGGTGGTGGCTTCATTAACAAACCTATTATAAATCAATAATTAAATTAGTTTATTTAAAGAAGATACTTAAATTTGATATCGATGAAAAAATATCTTCTGCTTCTAATTTCTGTTGCATTACTTGCATCCTGCACAAAGGAAAATTCTAGTGATGTCGCTTCTGCATATAATGCATATGAGTATTTCCCAACGGACTCAGGCATTGTGCGCTATTACAAAGCTGACTCGATTTTTTGGGATGCAAACAATCAAGCAGCATTAGATACGATTACTTATGAAATCAAAGAAGTCATTGCTGGAAATTATCTTGACAACGAAAATGAAGTTTGTCAGCGCATCGAGCGATATCGAAAAGACAGCAACGGCAATTGGATTATCTGGAAAGTGATCAGTGATAAAAGAAGTCAATTTAATGCAGAGCGATTCATCGACAATGTACGATACATCAAATTAAAATTCCCTTTAAACACATCCGACAAATGGAATGGCAATGCATTAAATACACTGGATGCTCAATACTACCAGCTAACCGATTTACATCAACCCGGAAGCATCAACACACTTGCATTTGATTCTGTTTGTACTGTTTTGCAAGACGATTATATTGATGCAACGCGACAGTTTTACGGCATGGAAAAATATGCTGCACGAGTTGGAATGGTTTATCGCAGAGAGAAAAATATCGCTACTATTCCAACACAACAAGGTATCATCATCAAAGGCGGATACGACTACACAGAAAAATTAATATCCTATACACTGAACCCATGAAATCAAAATTGATTTTAAGTATTTGTTTACTCTTTACCATAAACAATGTATTTGCACAAGACAGATATGTTGTTCATTTCAGCAATAAAAACAACTCACCCTACTCTATTAATAATCCGCTGCAATATCTTTCGCAGCGTGCAATTGATAGAAGAACGAAGCAAGGTATTACCATTGATCAAAGTGATTTCCCTGTTAATCCAAGTTACCTAAACGGAGTATCTGCAACGGGAGCTGTGATTTTAAACACCAGCCGTTGGTTAAATACCGCAACCGTTCAAATCACGAATCCTGCACAATTAAATGCCATCAGTGCGCTTTCCTATGTTTCATCGGTTGGTAATGTTGGTCGCTATGGACATCAAAAAAATGGCAAAGAAAAATTTGATGATGAAAAAATTATATTGCCAACAATTAATACATCTGTTTATTTAAGAACGAATTCATTTAACTACGGACAAGCAACTGGTCAGACACAAATGATTGCGATGGATGCATTACATAATTTAGGTTATGCTGGCGAAGGGATGATGATTGCTTTATTAGATGGAGGATTTAAAGATGCTAACATTATGCCTGCTCTTGATAGTGTATTTGCCAATAATCAAGTAGTAGCAACGTGGGATTTTGTTTCAAACGATGCGAATGTTTATGATGACAACTGGCATGGAGCATCTGTATTTTCATGTATCGCAGCGAATGTCCCTGGAGAGATGGTAGGAACTGCACCACATGCTCAATTTTTATTATTACGTTCGGAAGATGTAAGTTCAGAATATATCATTGAAGAATATAATTATGCTGCTGCTGCTGAATATGCGGACAGTGTTGGTGCCGATGTGATTCATTCATCATTAGGCTACACCACGTTTGATGATGCTTCGCAAGACCATACCTATGCAGATATGAATGGCAACACAGCTCCTGCAACTATTGCAGCCGACCTTGCAGCGAAGAAAGGAATCATCGTAACAAGCAGCGCGGGTAATGAAGGGAATGGTGCTTGGAACTATATCAGCGTTCCTGCCGATGGTGATTCTGTCTTAGCAATTGGTGCAGTTGATCAACAAGGAATGTATTCTTCATTCAGTAGTAATGGACCTTCTTACGATGGAAGAGTAAAGCCAGATGTAGCTGCTGTTGGAGGCGGAACATTTTTATACATGCCGTTTAATCCTTCAGTAGTACAAGCAAACGGAACTAGTTTCTCAGGACCTATCATTGCTGGAGCTGCTGCATGCTTATGGCAATCGTGGCCAACAAAAAAGAATATGGAAATTGCTCAAGCTATCAAAAGATCAGCAAATCAATTTTTCAATCCTGATACATTACTAGGTTATGGAATTCCGAATTTTAATACAGCCTATACCGTACTTAGTTTAGGAGAAATTAATTTCCCATCGAACGAATCACTTCATATTTATCCAAATCCAGCAGTAAAAGGAAATACCATAAACGCTTATTATTTTTCAAACTCTAAGGATAAAATACAAATCACTTTAACAGATGCTGCGGGCAGAGTTATCATGAATGAATCATCGGTTGTTAATGCAGGATATTCATCTGTTGTCATACCAAGACTAATGAGCACAGGAATGTATTTATTAAATATTCAGAGTGAAAAAATAAATGTCACGAAGCGATTTATTGTAAAGTAATAGATATTGCTATAAACAGAAACGGCACCTTCGCAGGTGCCGTTTCTATATCCAAACTATACTAATTATTAAGCGTTGCAAGTAAATGCTGACGCACGGTCAAGCAAAAAATAAAGTGTAAGAATACACGCAATGAAATAAGGGATTAAGGATGCTGCTCCTGTATAGTCCTTTGTAAAACGCAATCCGAAGATGAGCATTAACATCGTAAGTGTAGAAGCCCATGCTCCGTAAATGGCATAATTAGAGCAACAAGTAAAAAGGATTTGAAAGAATCCACCAGCAGATAATAATCCGCTTAACACTTCAGAAATACTTAAGATAAAAAACAAAGGTGCTACATAGTCGTGTAAAAAGCTACGCGCAAATTTTTGACGGATCCAAGCCATTTCACGTTTGTAATTTGTTAGCTTATCAAATCCTGATTGTAAGAAGACCATTGCCATAAAGGCTAATCCGAATAAACTAGGCCAATTAGTTGCTGCTATATTCATAGTTTTATAAGTTATGTTTTGGCTAAATTATCTTGTAAATAGCTTGATATTAGCAGAATCAAAAATTACTTATTGACAAAAAAATACACAAAAGCACTGCCCTCTTTCAAGAGCAGTGACAGTGCTGAAAAATTATATCACTACATTTATTTTACATCCACTTTGAGAAAAAACGGATGGCCTCATGGCGCAATTCACTAAAGTGAGTTACGTAATCAGCGACTTCATCACGAAGTTTACTATTCAATTCCATTTTACGGTGATCGGTAGCAACTGGATGATTATTCACTTCCGCTTCTATAAGGTTTAAGCTTTCCTTTATACTATGCAGAATTTCAGCTGCACGATTCTTTTGAAGGATTAACTGATTTTGGAAATGTTCCGCCATTGCTAAAACCTCCTTGTCATTGTTCTTTGATAATACTTCCTGAAGGCGATGATCGAGTGTTTTAATATCATCTACATAAAATAAAAGTGTGTTTTTCCACTCTGTGTGCTGCAAGTGCAGGTCGGTAATGTACATCTGTTCCATGATAAAAGGTTTTTAAAAGTTTATGAGACAAAGATGCACTAGTATCAAACATAAAAACATGACCTAAACGGGTAAATGGACTGACATATGTCACCATAACGTGATTGGGATTAAGAAATACTATTTGAAGATTTGTCCCGATACCAATCGGAATTGAAGATTTAACTCCCAAATAATTGAGAAAGAAATTATCATATTAGCCAATTATCATATTAGCAATCCCGATTCATCGGGAAGCACATCGCGAAGCCTCGCGATCAAATTTTCAAATTCTCAAATTAACCATTTAGCACATTACCACATTAGCACAATAGCACATTAGCAAATAAACCTTACTTTTGCACCTCTCCAATCAAGTAACCATTGTCTCGTAATTTTCAACTTCCAGAAGTAATAAAACCAATCGCCAAAGTTTGTCAGGAGCATCATGTTGATGCCTATGTGATTGGTGGATTTGTACGCGACCTGATTCTCAACAGAAAGAGTAAAGACCTTGATATCGTAGTTCTTGGTGATGCAGCTAAAATTGCAACGGCTGCAGCTAAAGCAATCGGTCCGAATGTGCCTGTAACCGTATTCAAGAATTTTGGAACGGCCATGATTAAAACCGATGAATGGGAAATTGAATTTGTAGGAGCGAGAAAAGAAAGTTATAATCCTGACTCTAGAAAGCCGACTGTTTCAACAGGTACTTTAGAAGACGATCAAAATAGAAGAGACTTTACCATTAATGCGCTTGCAATAAGTATCAACGAAAATAATTACGGAGCACTATTAGATCCATTTCAAGGATTAACTGATTTAGAGCACAAAATTATTCGCACGCCCTTAGAGCCCGAGATTACTTACTCCGATGACCCTTTAAGAATGATGCGCGCTATTCGTTTCGCAGCACAGTTAGGTTTTACCATCGAGAAAGAATCGTTTGATGCCATTGTTGCACAACGCGACCGTATCAAAATCATCAGCATGGAGCGAGTGGCTGAAGAGCTTAATAAAATGTTGATGTCGGCAAAGCCTTCTATTGGCTTCGATTTACTCTTCAAATCAGGCTTGCTTAAAATAATTTTTCCTGCACTACATAACCTGCATGGCGTAGATACTATCAATGGTAAATCGCATAAAGATAATTTCTATCATACGTTGGAAGTATTGGATAATATCTGTGCTACAACGGACAATTTATGGTTACGTTGGGCTGCGCTATTACATGATATTGCAAAGCCTCCTACTAAGCGCTTTGATCCGGAGCATGGGTGGACATTTCACGGACATGAAGACAAAGGGTCGCGAATGGTGCCAGGAATTTTTCGTGATTTAAAACTTCCGATGAATGAAAAAATGAAGTACGTTCAGAAATTAGTACTGCTTCATTTACGTCCGATAGTACTTGCTAAAAGTGAAGTTACCGATTCTGCTGTTCGAAGGTTATTGTTTGAAGCCGGTGATGATATCGATGATTTGATGTTGTTATGCAGTGCTGATGTAACAACGAAAAATGAATTCAAGCAAAAGAAATACAAAGCCAACTTCGAACTTGTTAAACAAAAATTAATTGAAGTAGAAGAAAAAGATAGCATTCGAAACTGGCAACCACCTATTACCGGTGAACATATCATGGAGACCTTCAATTTATCTCCGGGCCGTGAAGTGGGAATTATAAAAAATGCTATTCGCGAAGCAATTTTAGATGGTGATATTCCCAATGAATTTGAACCGGCCCTGCAATACATGCTGCTTAAGGCGAATGAACTTGGATTAACCCCTGCGAAGAAATAAATTTGTATTATTGATAAAGGATTTTAAATTTGTAAGATAAACTAGATACTATGCCTATTGTTTACCGTTTTAAAGTAATGTTCGAAGATCATGAGGATGTTGTACGTGATATCGAAATAACTAATCTTCAAACATTCGAAGATTTTCATAATATCATTCAATCGTCAATCGGATTTGATGCTTCTAAACCTGCATCATTTTTTATCTGCACTGATCATTGGATTAAAGAACAAGAAATCGTTTTAGAAGCGAAGAAAGATAGTGCTGGAAATGATTTACCATTGATGAAAGATTCATTAATCAAAAATCATATCAACGACCCTCATCAGAAAATGATGTACATTTTCGACTATGATGCCAATTGGAGTTTCTTCGTTGAACTTTCGAAAATTATTCCTGCTGCTGACGAAAAACGTCTTTATCCTGTTTGTGTAAAGTCTGTTGGTGATGCACCGAAGCAGTATAAGCCTGCTCCTGTTGGAAAGGTTAAATTATCTCCGGAAGATACATTAGCAAGTTTATTATTGGCTGATGAAATCATAGATGAAGAACCAGAAGAAGAAGATGATGATTTGGTAGATGATATTATGGGAGATGTAGAAGATGGTGTTGAAGCAGAAGAAATTGAAGGCATGGGTGAAGAAGGCGAAGAGGAAGAAAATGAAGAAGAAAATAGTGAAGAAAACTTCAGCGATTCTGATGACCAACAAGAAGATTATTAATTTATAAATGATAATTCCATTAAACCACAAAGTTTGCTTTGTGGTTTTTTTGTGTAATATAAAACAATGTCGCAAGCAACGCTAATTATTGTTGGAGGTCCTACCGCATCGGGTAAGACAGCACTTGCTATTGAACTAGCTAAACACTTCAATACCGAGATTATCTCTGCTGATTCAAGGCAATGCTTTAAGGAGATGAATATTGGAACAGCCAAACCATCCGAAGAAGAGCTTGCACAAATTAAACATCACTATATCGACGAGTTATCGGTTGCTGATGATGTCAACGTAGGCGTGTTTTGCGACTATGCTCATCATAAAATAACTGAACTTAGTCAAACTAAAAGTCATATAGTTGTTACTGGTGGCACTGGTTTATACATAAAAGCTTTACTTGAAGGATTGGATGATTTACCTCCTATTCCAGAAGATTTTCGCAGTGCGCTTAAACTGGAATATTTAAATAAAGGCCTTGCTTTCTTTGCGGATGAGCTAAAACAAAAAGATCCTGCTCATTATGCAACGGTCGACTTAAATAATCCTTCGCGCGTTTTAAGAGCAATAGAATTGATTCGCTTTACGGGTCAGCCCTACTCTTCATTGATTAATAAAAAAGATACAGCAAGAAAATATCAATCGATTAATTTGTGCATCGATTTACCAAGAGAAATACTTTATGATCGAATCAATCAGCGAGTCGATAAAATGATTGAAAATGGTTTGGAAAAAGAAGTTGAATCATTAATGCCTTATCGAAATCAATCATCTTTACACACTGTTGGCTACTCTGAATTGTTCGATTATTTTGATGGAAAAATAACACTCGATCACGCTATCGACTTAATAAAACAGCATTCGAGAAATTATGCTAAACGTCAGATAACCTGGTTTAAAAACCAAGGCGATTATCAAATGATAAAAGCAGATTTACAAGAAATATTACCTTTGATAAATACTTCAAACAACAACTAATTATTGCTATGAAACGTTTCTTAATTATTGTATTCATCCTGATTTGTCCGCAGCTTATATTCGGACAGATACATCCAATCGGTGGACAAATAAATAATACTTCAGGAAACCTAAATGGGAATTATACGAAAACGGTCCCGATGCATATTGCACTTAGCGAAACAGATGCATATGGTCGTGAGGTGCTGAATGAATTGGCCAGAACTTTTAATAAGCCGCCTCGCACAGCAGCCTTGGTAATGGATTTTAATGTCATTGTAAAATCGAAAGCAAATAACTTTTCAAGAGAGGTAAAAATTGAAGGAACTACATTTCAATATAGCGGAGATGTGAATTACAAAGGATTTAATTTGAATGAAGCGCTATCGCCTGTTTATTATACAGCGAATGTGAAAGTGGTTTTTCAAGGTGGCGTCATGAGAGATTTCCCTATATCAGGCAACATCAATAATAGTTTAATGAATAATAGCAGTTTTACGTTTGTTGATTCATTAAATAATGCCAGAGACATTAACATTCATAATTTTCAAATTACGTATAATGCTGGCTGCGTAAACAGAATCCGTGAGCGCGTAGAACTTATAAATAACTACTTTTTATCGGTTGCACTTGTCGATAATACTTATGGTTTATTACAAAGCATCAATTTAAATGACATCGAAAACTACCGATTACATCAGAAAAAATTAGACGATGCTGATTTGAAACTTGCAGAGCTAGAGAAAAGAAATTACTACAACATCCTGCAATTAGCGCAATATGATCCTGCGCAATTTAACAAGAAAATAAACGAATGTCGTAATCTATCTAATACAATTCGTCAGCAGTATTATCAGATGATGAATAATTTGTATGGCTTGTTTTATAATCGTGGTGTCGACTTTTTAAGAGCTGGAAATATTCCAAAAGCAGAACAATATTTTCATTTCTCATTGGAGTTAAATCCTTTGTTTGCACCTTCCCTACTTCAATTAGGCGTTATTGATTTCAGAAGAGATAATCTGATGGAAGCTATTTGCAAATCAGATGATATCCTATACAACCTCTATCCAGATCCTGAAACAAAAGAGCGCACCTTCGATTTGATTCGTGATGTGTATGAAAAGCGAATTGAATTAGGCAATAGTTATTTAAAAATCAACAAAGATTATTACAAGGCTGTTGATCAGTATGAAGAAGCAAGACGTATATGCGAAAAGTATTCTGCAGTGCGTTGCGATGATGAATTATTTAATGGAATTCGTACTTCTAAAAACGGAATTTATCAGGATCATTTAAATCACGGACGTATTGCCATTCAACAAAACAATCTTGCCGATGCTGATGAAGCGCTCGATAATGCTATCCGTTATCAGTCGTTAAACGCTCGTGAAATAACCGACAACTCAGAAGCACTCACTTTAAAAAAGGTGATTCGTCAGCGTTATTATGATAAAAAAATTGCAGAGGCAAAATCGAACACGCTCACAAAAAACTACGATGCGGCGCTTTTAAATCTAGATGAAGCAGAGCAGATGTTAAAGGACCATGAACTAACGGCACCATCTGACTTAAAAATGATTCAGCAGCAGGCTGCAAGACCGCGTACGAGTGAACTATTTTACGAAGGAGATAAGTATATCGAACAAGGGGATTTAGTTAACGCAGGTAAAAAAATGCAAATGGCCATTCAACTTCAAACGAAGTATGATTTAACCAACGACAAAGAACTTAATAAACTGAAGGAGCAATTACGTAAGAAGATCAGTACGCAGGAATGCATCAATGCGCAAAAAGAAATCACCACCTTGTTCAATAGTGGAATGCAAAAAAAATCAAGCAACAAGTTACTAGAAGCCAGTGATGATTTCAATAGAGCATTAGATATATCAAGACAATTCAACAATTGCGCTATCGATGTTACACAAATAGAAAGCAATGAATTAGAAATTCGTCCTGCAGCAACTTACTTAGGAATGATGCGCGACTTTAAAGACAAAGAATATAAGCGACAGTTCAGTGATTGTATTTCGATCTACAAAAAGGCTACGGACTATTATACTACAAGAAATGTTGCCAGCTTTGGTATTGATCACGATCCTGATTTTTACAATTACGTATCCTCTAAAGCCAGCAACGGATTAATACAATATGCAGCTGAAAGCTATACCGCACAAAACGAATTAGAAAAGTCCCTTACGCTTTTCAAGTTATTACTTTCGAAAAATGTAGATGATAAAATTTTAGAAGGTTCACTTTATGAACTCGGATTTAAATTCGGAAAGCGCGAAGCAACGAACAATCCCGGAGGGAAAGCAAAGAATCTCGTTAAGCAATATACTAGCGACGATAAAAATCTAAAACGCTTTGAAAAAGGATTTGCAAAGGGCTATAATGATTAAATATTAGTGACATCAAACAAATACATCTAATTTAAATTTTATATCTTAAACAATGAATTTAATCGTTCTAAAGCTAACCTTTCTCCACCATTAGCAGGATGACGCAATTTGATTACTTTTTGATTTTTAAAATTCGATTTAATAAAATTATAAGAATCAAAGCCCAGAGTAATTATGAGAGTTGGTTGAATTGTATCAATTTCTTCTTTCAAAAAATCAAGGGATCCTGTTGCTTTTTCAAAAAAGTGTTTTCTAGCAATTTCGTCGTTTTTACGATTTTCATTTAACTTTGAAGATACGGAATAGTCTTTTACGACATCACTAAATAATACAAAGTTTGATTCATTATTTACAAGATCATTAAATACACGAAAGTATTTGTTCTGTGGCTTACGCATTATTGTAGATTGTTCGTTCCATCGATCTACACCAAACGGAGTTGCATAAACCATATTATTAATTCTTTCAATATTAAAAGATGAATTGGTGTCCCGAGGTTCGAGACCAAAAACAATAATTTTATTTTTTGCTTTTTCTATGTCTCCGAACCAAACCGGCACATCAATACGAATATCTCCATCATTACATTCTATTAAGCTAGAAGGAATAACATTGACAAAATCTAAACCCAATAATAGCCTATCACTTTGAATAAACTCTGTTTCATTTAACTTTCGATTCGACTGTATTAAATTATAAAAATCAACAAAGCCAAGTTGTTTATACAAACTTACCAATTCATTCATGCCAATTATAATATTTCAATTATTAAAATTAAATAACAAATGATTTTTATCTAACAACTACATATCGAAAATATCTTTTTCCAAAATCTCTTCACTAATTTTAATGTAATCATGCACATAATCATTAAATGAATTTAAATCGTCTCTATCTTCAGGATTTTCATC
>CAINEC010000166.1 GCA_903847585.1 uncultured Bacteroidota bacterium | reverse complement strand
TTTTATTTTTATTTTTATTTCTATTTAATAATTCAAAACCTCTCCTAGCCTCTCCAAAGGAGAGGAATAATAAAACAAAATATTTAAAAGTTACATCAATAAATAAGTCTCTCCTAGCGAAGCCTCGCTAGGAGAGATTTAGAGAGGTCAAATCTGCACCTGATTATAAATGCAAAACCATATATGTTATTTTTTATGTTTACGTTCACAACAGGTGCGGGTTTAAACCCGCACCTGTTTTAATTTAAAACCCCAATAAATTATAATTTGAATTTTATCATAATTACAGCGGTGGGCCTGTAGCACCTGTTAATCAAACATACCAACACCAATTATAAATTGAAACAACATCTATTTATTATTTTTGATTTTCTCCATTACACGATTGACATCGTTACCAAATTTTGGTAACTTAGCAAAAAAGAATTTTATGGGAAAGAACACATCCATCTCATTAGGAAATCATTTTGAATCTTTTATTGAAGCCTCTATTACAAACGGAAGATTTGGTAATGCAAGCGAAGTAGTGCGTGCTGGCTTGCGTTTACTAGAAGAAGAAGAAGATAGATTAATCGCATTAAAGAGCGCTATTCAAGAGGGGATTGATAGTGGAACCGCGAAAAATTTTGATGCAAAAAAACATCTTGCCAAATTAAAGAAGCAAAAGAAGAATGGCTAAATTCAAATTAACGAATAAGGCTGTCGAAGATTTATCAGCTATTTGGCAATACACTTGTGATACATGGTCAGAACGGCAAGCAGATAAATATTATTTGTTATTGATTAAATCGTGTGAAGAATTAGCGGCTTCACCAAAACTTGGCAAATCTTACAATGAAATAGCTCCAGGCATTCTCGGATTTTTAGCTTACCGTCACCTAATATTTTTTCGAAAAATTTCTGATAAAGAAATTGAGGTGATTAGAATTTTACACGGCCAAATGGATTTGAAAAACAAATTTTAGATAAAGGATACAATAGGATTGATTCAACAGGTGCGGGTTTAAACCCGCACCTGTTTTAATTTAAAACCCCAATAAATTACAATTTGAATTTTACCATAATTACAGCTGTGGGTTTAAACCCACAGCTAAACGTTAACCCGTACGTAAAAAAATGTGATGCACGCAAACGGAATTATTGTTTGGAATAATTCGCAACAGCTGTTGGCATATATGGCATGTTGGATAGATATAAAAAAGCCGTGAGTTAAAACCCACGGCTAAATATTACCCCGATTTAGCTTCAATTAAAAACAATATACGCGCCTTCTATTTCACCTTCACGTTTAAAACGATAATAATTATAACTCGAAAAATTCCATTTTTCAATTGTGCTGTTATTTTGTTCTAATATAATATCTGGCGACTTTTTCAAATCCATTTTTTTATTAAAGAAGCTATCAGAAGAGGAATGTACTATTTGAAAGAATTTCCTTGAAGGTCTTGTTATTTCTAATGAAATTAGTTGAATACCCGAACTATCTCTCTGGTAAATCTTAGCTTGATCTCCTTGGTTCCTTATAGAAATTTTAGGTTCAGAAAAACTATTTTTACTTATTAGAGGCCTCAAAGAAGAGATTGAATTATCATCATCTGATTTTATAAGAGTTGATTGATTATTCAAATTTTCAAGACATCTCTTTGCAATTTTATTTCCATTATTTGCAATATCAATAAGACTTATTTTTTCTTTTTTACTAATGTATAATATCAGAGCACGGGTATATTCTATTTGCTTTAATGCTTCTGCATCTCCTTTAAAATCATCTTCTAAATCATCTAAGCGGCGTAAGGATTTTTTATTTTCACTTAATAAACAATACGCCATCGCGGTATTAATCCTAGATGATAAATACTCTTTATCTAAATTAGAAGACTCTTCAAATAATTTGAGAGCGTCTTGTAAAAATCTAGTTGCTTCAACTGAATCTGTGGCTGATAAATCTCGATAGTTTTCTCCTGCACGACTTAGCGGATCTAAAGAAAAAGGAAATATTAAATTTTGCCATTCTGAGTTCATTAAACGAACCCCTTGCATTGCATAACATACACCTAAATTGTTTTTTATTTCTCTGCTGCCAAAATTCCTGCTTAGAATATAACGATAGAGAATAGCCGCATTAGCAAATTCATTTTGCATAGACAATACATTGGCCATTTGAAAGATGCTGTTTAATTCGGACATCTTAGCTTGTGCATTGTCTGCAATCAAACAACGATCTTTTAAAGATGGATACTTCTTTATATCTTCTGGTAATTCATACCCTTTGTATATCTGTTTGATAAAACTCCCTGCATTAGAAATAGAAAAACCAGCCATTTTGGTATAAAAACAAGCAAACTCATCTGCTTCTGTTTCACATTTAATGGTTGTATCTGCTGCAATTTTTTCATTAGCAAGTTTTTCACCAATAGCGGTGTTTGCGTAAGCACTTGCAGCTGATTTTAAAAATCCATGATTACGATAAAAATGCCCTAATTCATGCCCTAATAAAAAAGCAACTGCATTTAACGAATCTTTTCCCATCGAACGACAAATCAAAAAAGCGTCGTATTCGAATTCAATACAATTCTTATCTCCCGGGTAATAGGCCGCAACATTTTCTTTTTTATTAGAAAACACAAGTCTTGGAGGAAGTTTGTTATTATCACCTATTGCCTGTATTAATTTCTCGTAAACATTTTTGACAATTTGTTCCTCTGAACTTTGCGCTTGAAGGCTAAACGAAAGTAGGGTGAATAAAAATAAAAGTTGAAGTTTCTTATTAATTATTTCCATGATTCATCCACTGATTTATTCTCAAGTTCTTCAAAAACCTTTGTTGGAATTTCTGTCTTTACCGCTGTTTTATTTTTAGCTAATTCTTTAATTAGTTTATCTGTTACAGCCGATGTTTCACTTTTGCCAAATCCTAATGGCTCGCTTGATAACAACTCCCCTTTTGAGTAATAACATCCATACACTTCCCCTTTGCTAAAAAATAGCGCTTTACCATCGCGCTTACCATTTACCCAACCACCTGCATACACATCTTTATCTGGCCATTGAATAATACCATAACCATTAGGAACTTGATTTTTAAAAAAGCCTTCGTAGATTGTACCTTGTGAAGGTGATATTATTGAATATCCATCATTGCAATTTCCAAGCTTACAATTTCCGCTTTTTATTGTGACAGGTTCTATATAAATTAATTCTTGCACTCTTTGAATAAAATCACTGTATTTAATCCAGAAGAAACCTTCTTCTCCAAATCCTGTTCCCCAAGAATTCATTATTTCAAAAGCTCCGCCATATTTAGAATCAGAATAGCCAATTACACACATTGCATGACCACCAAACATTTCTTCTCCTGCTTTTGGTTGCCATAGGCCAGTTGGAAGTGGATTACTATTTCCATCACCTAATAACGATTTAGGTGTTTCCACCCCAAATGGTAATGGAGCACCAAATGCTATCATACCTTTAATAGCAGTAACTTTATCATTATAAGATTTTAATTTTTCTAAGTCTAATGCATAAATGTTTTTGGGAATAAAAGGAGCTGAAAAAGCATCCGTATAATCGTAAACCGACTGGTCACAATCTAATGATATTGGTGGCATAAAAATTCTTTTACAACCAAATTTTTCCAGTTGTGATATCGCATCTGGGTAAAAAATTGCATCCTCGCAATCTTTTTGACCTTCCTGTTTTCCTAAAGCATATGTCCAAACCGGATCGAATGCTAAAACATCCTTTAAAAAAGGATCCGTAATATTTAGTGCCTTATTGTAAGTTATAGACATAGCGGCATAAGACATAGCCCAACCCACACAAGTGCTTCCCTCTTGGAATCCTGGTGTTGGAGCCCATTTTCGTAGGCTATAACTTGTAGGTAAAGTCTTACTAGTAAATCCATAATTATCATCAGATTCTCGAGTAATTGACTTTGTTTTCTCTTTTGAGAATTTATACCCTTGTCCGTTTACCTTGTTGCTAATTACAGTGTTTATTAGTAATAGCACTACCATTAGTTTGATTGCCGTTTTCATATATAGAATTTTATTTATGCTAAAATAGTAAATTGTTTTAAAAAGTATTCTCTTGATTTAATAAATAAAGTTTAATGGCCTTTGATACTTTTTCAAATTTGTTTTTCTTTTTATCATTATTTAAGTAATAAAATGTACTACCCATTCTTAAATAATATCCGCTAGGAAAGAAATATCTAATTGTAGAATCATCATCTAATTCTTCAACAATATTCCCTAATTCATTAACATAAACATCTCCATCTAAGTAATATATCTTCAGTTTCACTTTTGAATCAATCCAAATATCTAAAACATCATTTGAAAGTATATAGGTGTTTTGTTCCCGTTTATTTTTTATCGATTGATCAATTGAATGTATATTGACAATTATTTCTTTTGATAAATTACTGCCAAAACCAAACGATTCATCATTAGATACCTTCAAAGGAAATACTTTGAAAGTCTTTGTCTCTATTCTTGATGCAAGGTTTTCTTTAGAAATATCTTCTTGAACAGCTTCTAAATTTTTTAATCTATCTATTTCTAGTTTATTTTTTTGTTCTGAATTATCCGTTGGGTTTGCCTTGGAATTGAAAACTGGTTCTTCATTTTTACTTAACGTAGAATTTGTAGTAGGTAAATCACTATTCGAATTCAAATAAATTATTAATGATACACCTGAAACAATAAAAACTGCTACAATTGCTGCAATGCTAAACTGGAAACCACGGCTTGCTGCTGCCTTATTTTTTAGGCTAATCTCCTTTAATGAATTTTTCAATTTTTGACGTTCCTGCATACGTACAGCTAGCGCCAATTCTTTTTGAAACTCGACTTCTTTAGCAAAATTTGAATCTTCTAAAAGCCTTTTCTCAAAAGCGGTTTTTTCTGATTCAGTTAAGTGTCCATTAAGGTAATCGCTAATTAACGAATCCTCATTGGAAAAATCATCTGGAGTCTGTTCGTTAATTGGCTTCATGTAGTTCTTTTAATTTTACGTGACAACGAGAACTTTTCATTTTAAGTGCGGCGGTAGTAGGGACCGCTTGAATCTTGATCTCCTCAAATTTTTTCTTTAACCAATATTTTTGAGTTAATATTTCACGACAAATATCATCTAGTTTATTAATGAGTTCACTTAATAAAATAAATTTTTCTTCTTCTAGGTTCTCTTCTTCTGGTTCATCGTAGTCGGTTTCAATAGGTGCCATTTTCCCCTTTGCGCGCAAAGCTGCGTACCATTTAAATTTAGCGACACCCATTAAATAGGTACTTAGCTTAGTGTGCTGGTTTAATACCAACTCCTTTCGAATTATCTTTTCCCAGGCTACTATAATAGTGTCCTGCACAATATCTTCAGCCTCGTCTTGACTTCCTTGATTATTTATAACGAAGTGCTGAATGCTTGTCCTGCATCTATCGTATAATAATTCTAAAAATGATTCATTGCCCATTTGTATTCCTTCCATTAATTCTAAGTCGGAGATCTCTTTATTGGCTTTAAAACGAAGCAGACGCATAGGATTACAAATATACTTGTAGTTATAATATTACCCAATTATGGTAGCCCCTTTTTTAACCCCTAAGAATTTCCGTTTTACTTTAATGTTGGGAATAGTAAAAAAGTAACAGCTAGGACAAAAATTTAAAACAGGCTTAGAGCTTTATAAGCCCTTGCAATTCTCTTTCTTTTAAAACTTTATCTGGCCTAATTTCATCTTTTAAGGCTTCTAGCGCTTTAGTATAATATTCCTTTGGCAATTCTTTGTCACCTAATAATTGATAAACCTCTCCTACCTTTTGATAGGTATTACTTAAATAAACCGTTTTTATTTCTTGATCTTCTGTTTGATAGGTAGAATCGAGTTCCATTATCGAAAGCGCATTATTGAAGTATTTTAATGATTTCAAATAGTCTTTTTGCTCTAAATAAATTTCTCCCAGCAAATAATTAGCAACTGTATCATTTTTGAATTTTGAAATTGTTTGCTCTCCAAATTTTATAGCCTCCTGAATTTGAGAATTTTCTTTTAACAATAAAATTTGGTAGTGATAAGTAAATGCCAAATTTGAATCCAGGTTCATAGCTTCATTTAAATCCTTTTGAGCTAAATCATATTTCTTAAATGCACGATAATAATTACCTCTTACTGATACATAAAATGATTTATTGTCCGATAATTCAATTGCCTTATTTATTGTACTTAACGCTTCTTTTTCATTTGAATTACTAAAAAAGAATTGTGATTTATAAAAATACCAAATTGGATTCTTCTTATCTAATTCAATTGCCTTTGTATAATCTTCATTTGCAAAAATTATATTTTTCAAATAGTTATTATAATGTACGCCTCTTCTATAATACCTTTCTGGCTCCTTAGGGTCATATTTTATCGCAAAAGAATAGTATAAAGTTGCTGAATCTAAATTATTATTCTCTTGAAATTCCTCAGCAAGATTACTGTATGACCATGCTATACCATTTGTATATTGAATAAGACTGTCGCTCTGTGAAAAATTATTTTTATGAATTGTTTCGATATAATATTTTCTTGCGTTTTCCTTGTCTCCTAATCGATCATAATATACGCCAATCCAATTAGAAATTATTGCGTCATTTGCTTCAAATTCTAAATATTTTTTACAGTCTTCAATTGCCGCGAAATGATTACTTAATTTATCTGAAAAAAGACTAGCCCTTTTATACAAAAATTCGGTGTTAGTAGAATCCAATTGGATTGCGTATGAATAATCAATTAGCGCTTTTTGAAAATCTTGTTTATAGTATTCGTAATATTGACCCCTATTAAAATACCTATATGGATTTGCCGGATCTAAGTTAATTGCCTTTGTATAATCAGACAAAGCACTGTCCAATAAATTCTGCATGACATAAATTACTGCACGATTTGTATAGCAATAGGCTGCCGCTTGGGGATTGATTTTTTCAAGTGTAATGCCTCGTTCATAGTTTTTAATGGCTTTTTCTAATTCATTTTTATTTTGATAGATTTTACCTATTGAATTAATAGCATCTATATTTATTGAATCTAATTGTAAAATCTTGTTAAAGTCTAGAAGAGCTTTCTCATCATTAGCCAAATAATTTGAATATAAATAACCTCGATGATATAACCATAAAGTGTTTTGAGGATCAATTTCAATTGCTTTTGTTAAATCTTTCAATGCATTTTGATAATCTTTTTTATAACTAGTGTAAAATACCGCTCTATCAATATATCTATTTGGATTTTGGGGGTCTAATTCAATCGACTTATTATAATCCTTTAGTGCATTGTCGAATAGTTTTAGTTTCTCGTAAACGGTTGCTCGATTGCGGTAACAATACATAGCTGATTCAGGATTATTTTTTTCTAATGCAATACCTCGCTCATAATTCTTAATAGCCTTTTGCAACTCATTTTCTTCTTGATAAAGAAGTCCGATAGAATTAATCGCGTCTATATTTAATGAATCAAGCTCAAGCATTTTATTAAAATCAATGAGTGCTTTCTGGCTATTACCTAAAAAAACTGTATACAAATACCCTCTTTGATATAAGTACTTAGTGTTATTAGGTTCTATTTCAATCGCTCTTGAAAAATCTAAAAGGGCATTTTGATAATCTTTAATACTATTTGTAAAAAACAATCCTCTATCAATATATCTAATAGCATTAATTGGGTCTAATTCAATTGCCTTATTATAATCATTTAAAGCCTTATCATAATCATTTTTTTCTACATTAATTTGAGCACGATTACTATAGCAATTAGCGGCTGAAATTGGATTAGTTTTTTCTAGTGCAATACCTTTTTCATATGTTTTTATTGCTTTTTCGGTTTCATTTTCATGCTGATAAATTAAGCCAATAGCATTAATTGCGTCAATATATGTTGAATCTAATTCTAGTACTTTATTGAAATCATCTAATGCACTTTTAATGTTCTCTATATTACTAAAATATAATTGGCCTCTTTGAAATAAATATTCAGTATTATTGGGATCTAGCTCAATCGCCGCATTAAAATCACCGAGTGTATTCTTGTAATCCATCAAAAAATCGCGATAAAAAACACCTCTTTCAAAAAACCTATCGGCATTTTTATTATTTAACTCAATTGCCTTAGTATAATCTGAAATTGCTTTATCTAATAAATTTTGTGCCTCATATATTTTAGCACGATTTCGATAACAATATGAAGCAGCTTTGGGATTATTTTTTTCAAGCACAATACCTCGTTCATAATTATGAATTGCTTTTTCAATTTCATTTTTATTTTGATAGATTCTACCTATAGAATTAATCGCATCTATATTTATTGAATCTATTTGCAACATCTTGTTAAAGTCAAGAAGAGCCTTCTCTTCATTCGCCAAATAAGTTGCATATAAATAACCTCGCTGATATAAACCTCTAGTATTATTTGAATCTATTTCAATTGCTCGAGTAAAATCTATCAGAGCATTTTGGTAGTCGTGGAAATAATAGGAATAAAACATTCCTCTACCAATATAGAATTCCGCATTTGTTGGAAATAACTTGATACCATTTATATAATCGGATAGCGCTTCATTAAACATACCCTTTTTAGAGAAAATATCTCCTCTATTCATATAGCAATAGGCTGCTGCTTCTGGGTTGTTTTTTTCAAGGGCAATTCCACGACCATAATTTTTAATTGCTTTATCTAATTCATTTTGATTTTCGTAAATTACACCTATGGCATTAAGTGCTTTGATATTAATTGAATCAATTACGAGGATTTTATTAAAATCTTCTATTGCTTTTATGTTATTATTTAAATAATTTGAATACAGCATACCTCTTCCAAATAAAAATGCTTTATTATTTGAATCTAACTCAATAGCTTTATTAAAATCATCTAGTGCTGTCTGATGATCATTTTTATAATCACTGTAAAACCATCCTCTAGTATAAAAATATTTCCCTGATTTTGGCATTATTTCTATTGCTCTATTATGGTCTGCCAAAGCTCTTTCAAACTGCTTTGTAGCCACATAAGTTCTACTTCGATAAAAATAAATATCTGAATACAAAGAATCTTTATTAATCGCTTTTTCGAATTCATTAAAAGCTTGTTCGTATAAATTTAAAAAATTATAATATCTAGCCAAGTAAACTAATGGTTCTGGATCATTAGGATATAATTTAATTACAAGAAAAAAATCTGAAGCATCGTATTTATCTTTTTTAAGATTAGTGAAAATAAGTCCTTTGTTGCACAATGCTTTTTTATTACTTGGTTCTATCGCTAAAACATTACTTATAACTTGTAATGCGACTGTATAATTCTCTTCTTGTATAAGCGAATCAACCACATGAAATTCTTCCATGTAAGTTCCTTTCTTTAAATAAAATGCTTCTCCTGTTAATTGAGAGGCTTCAACTGGTCGTTGTTTACCCTCACTTAACTTTAAAACCTCTGCTCTAACATTTCTAAAAACTTGGTCTAGTGCTAAATTTTCTTTTTGCATATTTTTAACCAAGCTTAAGCAATAAATACTATTCTTACCGGTTCCATCTGCTGCAATATTTCCCGCATCGGTAGAGTATGCTATTAAAGATCCTGTAGGTGGATTTGCTTTGGCTAAGCCCCTACCCGCTTCTAAACTTCTTCCTGTGGCTTTCCATGTTTTTTCAAAAGGATTATCTCGGCAGGCATCCAATATCAAAACATTTACTTCACTACTTCTATCCTCAATATAACGCATGATTTTTTGCACGCTCAATGCTTTGTCTTCTATGTCATATTCATCTAGGTAGTCTTCTTTAGTGGGCAAAAGATAATTGACATCCTTTATTTGAATTCCGTGTCCAGCGTAATAAATAAAACCAATGTTAAAGTTACTTCTTTGCTCCCCAAATTTTCTTACGGCATCATTGAAGTCTTTTTCAGTAGCAATATTGGTGTCTAATAAAACCGTAAAGTTTAACTCCTTTAATGTTTTTGCAACCAGCAATGCATCATTAACAGGATTCTTTAAAAATCCTTTATCGTAATTAGAATTACCTATTACCCATGCTAAACGTTTTTCTTGTCCGTTACTGTTTAATGTCAATAACAGACAAATTACCACTAATAAATAGCGCATATAAATTAATTTAAGCGACTAATTTACAAAAAAGTAGCTTGCCCCTAAAACATACCGATGGCTTTCTTATCTAACCAAAACAAACCCTGCCCATTTCTCTGGGTTGTCAGGATAGTTGTTTCGCATTTGTTTTTGTGCTTTTGAAAAGGAGATTACTGGATCTTTTGTTATTGTTAAATCTGTATAAAATAAATTCATCAGCTCCTTTGTTTCATGGTCTGGCACTTTCCATAAACTTACGATCAATTGTTCTACTCCCGCTAATTTAAATCCTCTTTGTAAACCAAATACGCCCTCACTTCCTTCTACTTTCCCTAATCCCGTTTCACATGCAGATAACACCACCAGCTTCGTATTGCTTAAATCCATATTCGCTACCTCTGCTGCTGTTAATATCCCATCTTGGCCTGTTTGCTCTATCATTTCCTTTTGTTTACCTGTCCAGCTTTTATTAGCACCCGCAAACATTAACCCGCAGCGCATCATGGGATCTTCAGCGGCTGTGTACTGCATTTGTGTGTTATTTAACATTAGCATATCCATGTTATTTTTCTTTCGTTTCTCTTCTTTATCAGGGAACGCAAATCCATGTGTAGCTATATGAATTATACTAGGTGATAATGTATCACTCTTTGATTTAAATAATTGTTCGGTTGCTTTTGTGCCAGTTGCTAACGTTGTTGTCCATTTATTTTTATTTAATAAAGAAACTACACTTTCTACTTCTTGTTTAGTACCTGGTAAATAATCGACAGCTCTAAAAGTCGTTTCTCGTTTTAAAGTATTTGCAAATAGAAAATCTTCATTAGTTTCTTCTTGATTATTCTTATTCGTATCATTTACCATTTCATAGTTAATACCACCGTATAAAGCAATTGTATTATTGAGAGGCTTAGTATTGATTAAAGTACTATCTGCTAAGTATCGAGTTGTGCATAATTGATGCAAGGTATATTTATCCATAAGATAACTGCAACCTAATGTATCGTTAGAACATAATGCATGAACTGGAACTGAATATAACAATCCATCAGGAGAATAATAGACTGATTTGACTCCTTGCAATAATGAATCGATAGGCTCCCATACCAAATGATATAATTCGGAAAGTCCATTACCAGCTTTATACTTTTCAATTTCTTTTTCAGTACCTAATTTTACAATATGTGGGTATTCATAATTTGGTCGGAGAACTTGGGCCATGTATTTATAGGATGAATCATTATCATCGTAATATTTTGTAAACTCAATAGCCGCATCGTTCTCATTTAAACTATTTCGTACATATGTCCAACGCAACTCGAAGCGGCGTTTAAGGGCTGCATACTCGCCTATTTGTAAAACAAGCAATTTGTTTATAGAGTCTATTTGAATCTTTATTGATTCAAGATATGATTTGTTTCTTGAATTATATTGATTTATAAGAATATCTTTTAATTCTTTAATTTTATTAAAACTTGTTATTGAATTAGTGTCATTTCTCATTATAAGTGTGCGAACAAAATCATTCTCATTAGCTAGAAATAATGATTTTATAAGCAACACACTATTATAGCTCAACTCCGATAGTTTAGGCATTTTAGAATAAGCAATTGAAGAAAAATTTAAAATATCATAAAACGCTTTATTTTCATGATTCCAATAATTTAATTTTTCCCGAGAAGATAAATACGTAAAATCTTTTAATAACTTTTTGCTTTTAATACTAAGCCAATCATTATAAATTAAGTAAAGACTAGCGTAATTTTTTGAATGCCATGCAAGCACGCCTTGCCAATATAAATTCTGATCAGCCTCCAAATTGTATTTTAAAATTATTTCATATGCGGTTTCCAGATTATATTTCGATAAATCATAGTTTCCTAATTCATCATATACTAAACCTAAATTAGTAAGTGCGAATGCATATTGATTTATATTGTTGTAGTTAACGTTTTTTAAGTTTTCAACAGCTTTTTTTAATACAACTTTAGCACTATTATATTCTTTCTTGCCCAAATAAACAACGCCTAAATTGTTATAAGCCAAACCTAAATTGGTATCAAACTTTTTTATTTTTTCGTAATATTTAATCGCTTTATTGATATAAATAATTGCACTATCCATATTGTTTTCCCCTATGTAAGCCGCTGAAATATTTAAACAAGAAAAGGCATAATTATCAGATTGATCGTTTTTCGAATCATTTGATGAAATTAAATTTGAATAAAAATACTCCTTTGCAACTTGAAAGTTACCTAAGTTAAGATTAATCACACCAATATTGTTTTGCGCTTGATACCTTGTATTATTATATTGGTTGTCTGTTTTTTTTGTTAACCTTATCACTTCCTTAAATTTTAAATCTGCATTTTTATAATCATCAATATTCATAAACACAAGCCCAATATTATTTATCACAGTGGAATACTCGTTATTATCTATTTCATTGTTTAATTCATAAATTTCTTTCGATTTATACAAATAATTTTTTGCTTGAACATATTTACCCAGGTAAAAATAATTTAAGCCGATTTTATTGCTTAACTCTGCATATTTTAAAGATGTAGTATCTTTTGTCTTTATGAAAATGTTTTTTATTTGTAAAAACTGCTCTTCGGCCATTGAGTTCTCCTTTTTTTCTATTAAAGAGTTTCCAAGCGTCATTTCTTTACAAATTAAAACATCAATTTCTTTTAATATAGTATGATATATTTCTGTATTGATTAAATCATTCTTTACAATTATATCATATGATTTTAAAATGCAATTATTTGCTTCATAGTAATAATTGAATTTCTTGTATATTTCATATAAGCTTAAAATTACAGACAAATATCCATTTGTATTTTCGCCTAAACTTTTACTAATTACATCTTCTGCTTCTTTATAATATTTTACTGCATTTAAAGAATCATTTTTATCAAGATAATATTTCCCTATATATGTACAAGTTATACCGTATTCTACATTATCTTGTCTATTTTGATTTACTAAAACACTATTTGATAAATTAAAATAGAATAAAGCAGAATCTTTATCCTTGTAGGCACACCCCCTATACCTAAAAGAAACTGCATAATTAAGACTTGTATCCCCTTCATTTTCCATTGCCCATTGGTTCATCTGCTTTGTGATTTTCAATGCCTCCAGTTTATTATTGGTAGACATTAATGAATCATACTTTTGCTTCATATAATCAAATTGAGTTTGAGCATTCAATTGACATGTAAACGAAACTAAAAGTGCTAAAATATTTATCAGTCTTTTCATTTCTATTATTATCTTACCAATACAAACCCTGCCCATTTCTCTGGGTTGTCAGGATAATTGTTTCGCATTTGTTTTTGTGCTTTTGAAAAGGAGATTACTGGATCTTTTGTTATTGTTAAATCTGAATAAAATAAATTCATCAACTCCATTGTTTCATGGTCTGGCACTTTCCATAAACTAACTATCAATTGTTCTACTCCCGCTAATTTAAAACCTCTTTGCAAACCAAACACCCCCTCACTTCCTTCTACCTTTCCTAAGCCCGTTTCACATGCCGATAGCACCACCAGTTTCGTATTGCTTAAATCCATATTCGCTACCTCTGCCGCCGTTAATATTCCATCTTGACCAGTTTGCTCTATCATTTCCTTTTGCTTACCTGTCCAGCTTTTATTAGCACCCGCAAACATTAACCCGCAACGCATCATAGGATCTTCTGCTGCTGTATACTGTTGCTGATTGTTTGATAAAATCAACATATCCATTTTGTTCTTCTTCTTACCATCCTCTTTATCTAGGAAGGCAAAGCCATGTGTAGCAATGTGGATAATACTCGGTGCTAATGTATCGCTATACGATTTAAACAATTGCTCACTTGCTTTAGAACCCGTGGCAATAGTAGTATTCCATTTGTTCTTATTAAACAATGGAACTACACTTTCTACTTCTTGTTTTGTTCCTGGTAAATAATCAACTGCTTTAAAAGTCGTTTCTCTTTTTAAGGTATTTGCAAATAGATAATCTTCATTAGTTTCTTCTTGATTATTCTTATTCGTATCATTTACCATTTCATAGTTAATACCACCGTATAAAGAAATTGTATTATTGAGTGGCTTAGTATTGATTAAAGTACTATCGGCTAAGTATCGTGTTGTACTTAATTGATGCAAGGTATATTTATCCATAAGGTAACTACAACCTGCTGTATCGTTAGTACATAATGCATGAAATGGAACTGAATATAACAATCCATCAGGAGAATAATATACGGTTTTAACTCCTTCTAATAACGAATCGATGGGCTCCCATACTAAATGGTATAATTCAGAAAGTCCATTACCAGATTTGTACTTTTCAATTTCTTTTTCAGAACCTAATTTAACTATGTATGGATATTCGTAATTGGATCTTAGTACTTGGGCCATGTATTTGCATGAGGAATCTACATCATCATAATATTTTGTAAACTCAATGGCTGCATCGTCTAAATGCAAAATACTTCTAACGTCTTTATATTGAATACTGAATCTATTCTTTATACTAGAAAGTTGTGGTAAATAAGTTAATAACTGTTTTTCTAATTTCGCTGCCTCAATTAAATTTGATTCAAATCCGAAATCATTATATTCTTTTGTTGTTACAATCTTATCGATATTATCTTTTAAGATTTTATAGTTTTTATAAATCTTACGTACATCTTCCTTTTCAATATTTTTGATTTTATTCCATAATTCTAATTCATTATTTAATAAGATTCCTTTGGTCAATAAAATAGTATTAAAAGACATCTGTGATGTGATTTCATGATTGGTTTTATTATATAACGGCCATTTTTTTATTAAATTTAGATAATCCTCTGCCGACGTAACAAAAATATTAAATTGTCCTTTTACCATCATCCCTTCATATAATTTTAAATGATTAGATATCTGTGATAAATAATCTCTTGCTTCGGTGATAAACTCTTTACTTTTACTTGAATGATAATAACAATCAATTTTCTGTTCAAGAACCCCACGAATAATAGTTTCATTAGTAATTCCTGATTTAATATTATCAAATTTTAAAAAATAATTCTCTACAACATTGTAATCCTTCTCTTCCATACATATTAAAATCATAGAATACAAAGAAGTGCTTAATTGTTTATAATCAATAAATCTAATGCTATCATTATTAATTGATTTGATGTCATGGTCAATTATTTTATTTAAATAATATTTACTTTTTTCTATGTTATTTAACATATAGTATAAACTTCCGAACATATTATGAAATGATATGGGTACCTCGCTTTCGTTTTGATAAACCTTTTTACACATGCTTTCTGCAAAATCTAGGTATCCTATTCCCTCTTCCTCTTTATTATATAATAAATTATAGCTTGCTAGCATTAATAAAGTTGAAATGTAATTATCAGTAAAACGCAAATTCAATTCATTCTGTAATCCGTACGCTTTTTCAAGATGCTCTATTGCTTCGGGATAATATTGCACCATTCCATAAAATCTTGATAGATTTATTTCTGCAGTTATTATATACTCTTTATCGTCAGATTTTACTTTTATTTTATACGCTTTTAATAAAAAATATTCTGCTTCATCAAACTCATTTGTTTCTGTATAAATCGCTCCTAAATTATTTGACATATTGGCATAATTCAAGCTATTATTCCCTTCAGTTTTTTCTATTTCTTCTAATGCTTTTTTACAAATTAATTCTGCATTAGAGTAATCTTGCAATTTATAATAAATTTGGTTAAGTCCAAAAAAACAGTCTAGTTGTAAATCATAATTATTTACGCTATGCTTTATAAGGACTGTATTACATAGCTCGTAAATATTTTTAGCCTTTAGGATTTGAATTGATTCAAAATAATATTGAGCGATTGTCAATAATAACTCAAGATGTATTTTATTGCTTTCGCCATAAATGTTTTTACTTATGCTAATCGCATTTCCGATATTTTCATCTACATTTAAAGTGTCATTTTTTTTATTATATAGGTCAATTAGATTTTTACATACTTGTAAATACGTTAATCTTGAATTATCTTCTGGAGTATATTTTAACTTATTGGATATTATCGTTTTGGTTGATTCATAACAATATATGGCAGAATCAATTTTATTTGTATTCCAATAGTTATTGCCCAATTTAAAATTAGAATTAGCTAATTCGATGCTTTCTTTACCAAATAATTTGGTATTTAATTCAACAAGTTTAACAAATAGTGCCTCTGCTTCAGCGTAATTTTTGTATTTTGAATAAAAATCTGCAAGATTATAAATTGCGCCAACTGTATAATTATTTTCGTATCCAAACATATCGATATGTATATTTAGAATTTTTATTAATATTGATTCAATTTCTTTTGTTTGATTAATAGGATTATACGATTGGACCAAAGCGTTTAATGTATTTATGTAATCTTTGTTTTTTTTACCATTTGAAAAATCATAAATCTCCAATGCTTGATTAAAATAATTTATAGCTAATAAACTATCGCCACTTTTTAAAGAATTTAATCCTAAATTATGGATACATCTTCCATAATCTGGTAGTCTGGTTCTATTTTTTTTCTCTAAATAATTTTTTGATAATTTATAATAAAATAACGCCGAGTCGTTATTCTCAAAACAATTTCCAATATACCTAAAAGAAACGGCATAATTAAGACTTGTATCCCCTTCGTTTTCCAATGCCCATTGGTTCATTTGTTTAGTAATTTTTAATGCATCTGGTATATTGTTGATAGCCCTTAAAGAATCGTATTGGACTTTTAATAGATCAAACTGGGATTGGGCTTTAGCATTATATGCTATTAATAGAAAAAATAGCATTGTCAGTTTTTGAACAATAGATATGATTTTATTCTTCACTTTTTATGTTTTTATTAATAAGCCCAAATTAAAAAACATATTGATAATTTTTTATATACGGTTTAAGCTTTTATTAAACAGCAAGGTTGCTAAACTTTTAATACCCCATCAATTTGTGATTGCTTTGCTCCTGATAATTACAACTACATCTAATTATAATACCTATACTGTTGTTATTCAGTTAATTAAAATTTGTTTGAGGGGGTGTTACTAAACCATCATCTTCCACATTAAGAGTATAAAAATTAAAAAAATCTAAAAACCTATAATCATGAAAAAATTAGTACTTCTATTATTTATTTTAATTAGTCAACAGCTATTTGCAAAAGATAATCCTATCAGTAATTGGGAATTATATCTATCAGGGAAATATTACAAAATCCGCCCTATTGCATTTGATCGTGGAGTAGAAGAATTATTAAAAGGCAATTATAAAAAGGCGGCTGAACTAGCGCGTAAAAGCCTTACTTGTTCTCACAAGATTAATTTCCCGGCCTATAATAATTATGCAATTGCGCAGTCAAAAAATAAACACTTTCACCAATGCGAGCAGCTACTTTTAAAATCTATAGAGAGGGGCGGAGAACGAAGTATTGGCAATTACAACATTTTTATTAATCGTTTCAACCAAAGAAATTACTCTGCAGCAGGTGAATATTATCTTCTATTACCTCAAGAGATTTTGGAGAATCATCCTATCGAAGCAGGTAATTATTTAGTGAATATTGGACAGCTTGATAATGCCTACTATTATTTTCAAATAGGTATGGCTAATACTACACAGCGCTTTTCTTCAGGTACATATTTTAATGCCTCCTTAGCTGCATGGGCTGTTCACGATACCACCTTTGCTATTAAAGCTATTAACTCTGCCATAAGTGAAGATGGAGGAATTGCTCGTTTCCACATTCAAAAAGCTAAAATGTATTTAGGAATTGATGCTGGGGTTTCTCAGAATGAATTCTCAAAAGCAATTCGATTAGAGCCCATGAATGAAGAAGCGCGACTTGGTATGACAAGAGCTTGTGTTTCCAATGGTAATTTCAAAAAAGCATTAGACATTATTGAGCATCATATCGAGCAAAAGAATGGAAAGGTTTCCGCAGACTGGTATCAATTAAAAGCTGTATCACTTGCTAATCTTGGTGATTATGAAAAAGCTTTTGAAGCTATCAACCTATTAAAATCTTTAAGAACTATACTAACCCCTTATGATCACAAAGTGCTAGGTGATATTTATCTAAACTCAGATTCACTTGAGTTAGCAAAAACTAATTATACCTATGCAATGCGTGATACATTTATTGGTGATGTCAATTTAGGTTTATCGATTATTTCCTTTTTAAATGATGATTTCGACCAGGCTGATCAAATTTTAAGCAATCTGCATAAAGAGCATCCAGAATATGAATTGTCGTCATATGGATATTATTTAGAAGCTATGATTTACTATGCAGCAGGTAAACAAAACAAGTTTGAGTCAAGCATCGAAAAGGCATCATATGGAAAAAGCAAAGAGTCTTCTAAGCTTCTTATTCAAGCAATGCGTGCGATGAGTCAATACAATTATAGTTTGGCTAAAAAATATTTGAAAAAAGGATTAGCAATTGAGCCCGATAATATCAACTTAAATCTAGCGATGGGTAGTTTGTGTTTTCAAAATGGAGAAAATATGGAAGCTTCTCAAATATTTTATAAATGTTTAAAGATCGACCCAAATAATATGGAAGTTAAAAATATGAAAGCGCTTTGTTTATCTGATTTGCAAAAAACGGATGAAGCAATTAAGTTGATGGCTGAAGTATTACTGGTTAAGCCTACTGCAAGGTATTACAACAATATGGCAATGATTTATGCAATGATTAACGTTCCAGACCAATCAAAGCAAGGTGACTATTGTGGGTATTTTGAAACGGCTCAATTGTATTTAGATAGTGCTTTTGCAATGGGGTTAGATACTGTTTTTAGTTTAAATACCGCTAACTGTCAACTAAGCTTAATGGACACAACAAAAGCTATGGAGATGTTCTTAGCTAATAGTAATGGCTTCTTTTTAAATAATGCTGCAGTAGTAAATTTTAGATCGTTTAATCAGGAGGATGCAGAAAATCAGATTAACAAGGCCATTGAAGCTTTCCCATATAAAACCCCAATAAATGTTGAATACAACAAACACATTATAAATAATAGAAGCCAGGCAGAACCTACTAGCTTAATTTATCTGTATCAATATTTACCTAGCGTTTTACCTTCAAGACATCAAATGAGCTACACTTTTCAGATGAGCAATGAGCCACCAGTGCATGTTGACGGTGAATTTATCGTGTATACAACCTTAGATATTGAGGCTTCTTTGCCAATGACAAAAAATATTTTCGCATGTGCTGTTACTAAATAACAATAATTGACATAAAGAATAGAAACAGGGTAGCCGAAAACTGAAATAGAGTAGGCAATAAAAAACAAAAACAAAAAATTATGAAAAAGCTAATGTTAATCAGCGCACTTGGATTGTCTCTATTGACTTTGCAATCATTCAAACCAATTAAACATTCTCACAAAGCTAAAGTTGAAAAAGATGATTGTCAATATGGACAGTGTGCTGCAATCAAAGCAGACGGTTATCAGTGTAGAAATTGTGCTCAAAAGAACAGTTACTACTGCTGGTCACATCGCTAATTAAAATCAACAAAAACAGGGAAGCCGAAAACTTAATTAGAGTAGGCAAAAAAATTAAAAACAAAATATCATGAAAAAATTATTGGCAATCGCAGTATTATTAATTGCTGCATCAAGTGCAAATGCACAAACTTGGGTTAATTCTTATATTACATCTTCTGGAACTTTTGTTCAAGGACATTACAGATCAACTTGCGATTACACCGCTAGAAATAATTGGTCAACTTCAGGAAATATAAATCCTTATACAGGAAGCATCGGAACAAATTCATTAGGCACAACAACTAGCCAACCTATTTTTACCGGCCCCCGTGGTGGTACTTATATCATCAATTCTAACGGAAATAGAGATTATTTCAAGTTTGATTGATTTTTTCAAAGTGCCATAGTTGTTTAGTTGGAAGGGGGCTTAAAATTAAGCCCCCTTTTTTAGTTTGTCATAAAATGTCATTCGGATTAATTAAGCAATTTAACAATATATGTTTTTTATGTTTACGTTTGTAACAGGTGCGGGTTTAAACCCGCACCTGTTTTAATTTAAAACCCCAATAAATTATAATTGGAATTTTACATTCATCATAGGTGCGGGTTTAAACCCGCACCTAGTGGCAAAACCATACCTGTAATAATAGATTTTCCCTAATTTTACCCTATGCTAAAATCAATCCTACCTCCGCATCATCCATACCTTACACATTATATAAATCTTGTTGCGCAAGATGAATTAATGAACGCGTTGAATTATTCATTGGAATTTTTATCATCGCTTGCTGTTTCTGATTTTCACGATAAAGAAAGGTATGCTTATGCTGATGGAAAATGGACCGTGAAAGAAGTCCTGCAACATATTATCGATACCGAACGAATTATGGCTTATCGTGCGTTGCGATTTTCAAGAAAGGATGCGACTGAGCTTCCAGGATTTGATGAGAATGTTTACAGCGATCATTCTTTTGCAAACCAGCGTTCGATTCAAGATATTTTAGACGAATTAGTTTTAATGCGTAAATCTACCATCGCACTTTATCTATCGTTCAACGAAGAGCAATTACTGTTTTTAGGAACCGCTAACGGAAATAAAAATTGTGCAGCTACTATCGGATTTTTTACCATCGGTCATGCGCTGCATCACTTGAATGTCATACACGAACGATACGGAATAAATTTCCGATATTCGCAGCAATGAATACAACATCAATTGCAGTAATTGGAGGTGGAAGCTGGGCCACAGCCCTTGTGAAAATTGCATCTAATAATGTGAATGCAGTTCATTGGTGGATTCGTAATGAGGAGTCTGTTGCGTTCATTCATCGTTATAAGCATAACCCTAATTATTTAAGCGATGTTGAACTGAATTTAGAAATTGTTCGACCTTCATCTTCTATCAAAGAGGTTATCGCAACTTCGGATATTATCATCCTTGCTGTTCCTGCTGCTTTCTTAACAAAAGCACTCGAAGGATTAACCACCGAAGATTTTAAAAACAAAACGGTCTTCTCGGCCATCAAAGGAATCGTACCCGAGAAATTTCAAATTGTCGGCGATTATATGCATAACACTTATGATATCCCTTTTGAAAATATTGGTGTTATCACAGGTCCTTGTCATGCAGAGGAAGTAGCACTTGAAAAACTTTCCTATTTAACAGTTGCTTGTCCTGATGCTAACAAAGCAGATGCAATGGCAACCCTTTTAAAATGTCGTTATATTCAAACCATCACGAGTGATGATATTTTCGGAACGGAGTATTCAGCAGTATTAAAAAATATCATGGCGATTGCAAGTGGTATTTGTCATGGAATCGGATACGGTGATAATTTTCAAGCAGTATTAATTTCATCGGCTATCCGTGAAATCAAACGTTTTACAGAAGCTGCACATCCTATTCATCGCGATATTAACGACTCTGCTTACCTCGGTGATTTATTGGTAACTTGTTATTCGCAATTTAGTCGTAACCGCACCTTCGGATCAATGATTGGAAAAGGGTATTCGGTGAAGAGTGCACAACTCGAAATGAATATGATTGCAGAAGGTTATTATGCTGTTGCTTGTATTCATGAAATCAACAAAACTTTAAAAGCGGATATCCCTATCTGTGAGGCCGTTTATAATGTGCTGTATGAAAAAATCAGCGCACGCCTTGAGATGAAATTGCTCTCAGAAAAACTAGGTTAGTTTATTTCATCAGAAAATGTACTCCCACCTGGTAACTTCTGCCAGGCATCGGACGATATTTTACAATCTGATAATTCGCATCCAACATGTTTTTACTGCCTACATAAAATTGTAGCATGCTGTTTTTTATTTCCACCGAATAACTCAAGGAAATATCATGCAATAAAAAAGGATCTGTCCACGAAGAATTATCACTCGTTACAAACGTATATCCTGCATAACTTCCGTAATAATTCAATTGTAATTTCTGATAGTTGTAAGTCATGCCCCACTTATAAATTTCATGTGGTGTATAGATTTTGTTTTTATAATCTACACTCGCAGAGGTATGCTTAACAAGATAATTTCCATAGCTTGCATTCATCCATAAATTAATTGCCGACTTCTTCCAGGTGCGGGTGATGTTTGCAAAGACGCGTACTCCACTCGACTTACTCTGATTGACGTTCTGCGCAAAATATAATCCTCCTTCGCTTGGCGTCCAAAGTATTTCATTGTCCATTGATGTATTAAAGTAAACCGCTTGCAATTTATAATTCCATGTTTCTTTTTTGTTGGATATTTCTAACCCTGCTGAATTATTCCAGCCACTCTCTGTTTTAATATTCAAATTTCCACCTGGCTGCCAGAAGCGATCATTCAATGTTGGATTGCGATATACACGCGATGCATCCATGATAGCAGAAAAATTTTTATAAATCTTAACTTTCACATCAAGAGCTGGCAGTAAGAAGTTCAATTCATCTATGTACAAACTACTTCTATTCGATAAAGCAGCATATACTTTCTCTGTTTCAAAACTCGACTTTAAAATAAGATTCAGTGCCTGAATGTTTTGCTTTTCTTGATACGCATCCGTGAAGGCTTCAGTATAATTATAATTTAATCGATAACTATTATTCCAATGCTTACTGATGCTATGCGCTAAGTATAAATCCGATTGTACCGAATAAGACTTACTCTTTTCAT
>CAINEC010000165.1 GCA_903847585.1 uncultured Bacteroidota bacterium | reverse complement strand
CTAGTATCATTAGTCATAATACTTTTAAATATATACCTAAAACCCATATTAGTATTTCTTACCTTACCAATTACAGTGGTTTCTCTTGGATTTTTTCTTCTCGTTATTAATGCTGCCATTATTCTAATCGCATCTAATATATTGCATGCTGGATTTAAAGTTGACGGATTCTGGGTAGCGTTTTTATTTAGCATACTTATATCCATTACTAATTCCATCTTAGAAAGAATTTCTAAGCGTTTAGAAGAAAGACAGAACAATACTTACTAGCGACTGCAAATATTTTTAAAGTCGCAGTATTTACATTTTTTAAAGTCATCCGTTTGCGTAAATGGAATGTCCGGACTCATAATCTTTGCAATTAATTGATGTAAATGCTCTTCAAATAATTCCAATAAATCTTCATCAATTGCTTTTCCTTTATTCAAAAAAGTAATTGACTTTGAATTCTTCTTTAAAAGATAAGCACCGGCTAAAATTTCTTTACCCACTAAATGCTCTTTTCGTTTTTCACCATTCTGTTGCTTAGTGAAAATATAAACGTAGAGTAATAATTGAAAGACAATTTTATAGTCTGAGTTAGAGAAAATTACTGAAAAATCTTTTGGTATGGATAGTTCTCCGCTACCTGTTTTATAGTCGAGAATTCGCAGTTGATTATTAACGAGATCTAAACGATCAAAAATTCCTTTAATAAAAATATTGTTTGAAAAATCTAATTCGAAATCAAAACCAAAAGTCTCTTCAATGCTCATAATTTCGAGATTAGCAGTTTCCTTATCAATCAACATTATTCGAGCTATCAACTCTTTAATTACAGATTGTAATAGATAATCATTACCCAATAATTGCTTATCCGAATATTCTTTTTTTATCGCTTCATCGATATAATGATCAAGTAAAATATTATCATAAAAACTAGATGTAGGCTTAAATTGATTTTTATAAATTTCCTCCATTGCTTTATGAAGAATCCTTCCGAAGATCATTTGATCAATACCTTTCAAATCATCAGGCTTTCGCAATTTAGCAATCTGTTCAAAGTAATATTTCAGCGGACAATAGATATAAGCGGATAAAGAAGAAGCCGAAAAACCTTTGCCAAGTATTGGTTGCGTTCTATCAATATTAACATACTTAGCATTCATTTTTTGGATGATATCATCTGTTTTATCAATTACGATATCTTCTGCCTGTAATGGTTGCAACTCTGATTGGTACTGAATGTAATTTAATTTAATGTTTGAATTTACCTTTACCAGTTCATTTTCAATCTGCAAAATAAATCTTGATTTTTCACCACCTCCTGTAGCCGTCATTTGACTATTATAAAAAAAGGAGAGCTGATCACAACGCTGGATTAATCGATAGAAGTGATAGGCAGTTACGGCCTCTTGTTCTTCTTTGCAAGGAAGAGAATAAAACTTTCTGATTGCATAAGGAATCAGTGATTTGGATATAGAGTTAGAAGGAAGAGTACCTTCATTAACATTAGCGATAAAAACATATTTATAATCGGTCAAACGGGTTTCTAAGAATCCATTTATATTAATTCCTTCTCCTTCATTCGCCTCAATAGGAATTCGAATCTTATTTATATGATTGATAAGTAGAGTCCAGTAAGATTGAATAGTGATTTCCTCATCAAAATTATTCAGCATAGTACCAAACAATGCAATCTCATTTTTGATACTGCTTAAAATCTGTTTTTGATAATGAACAGATGGTTCAATAAACTGATTAATCAAATTCAATAAGAACGCATGTTCTTCTCTATAATCTTTTACCGGAACAAGAAGAGAGTTCTTAAGTTCCTCAATCGATTTATGAAGTATTAAGAATAAGCTATTAAATGATTTAATTTCGAAAAGACTACCAACAATAGATTCAATATTCGTTTCAGTATTGAGTAGCTGAGTACGGATGCTTTTAATTTTTTTGATAAACGCTAAAAGAGGAAAAGTAGTTAATGCGAGTCCCATTGAAGGATTATGAAGAATTCCTTTTTTATCAAGTACCTGTAACAATGGCAACAACAATGTATCATCAGGTAAAACAACAACGGCATTTGATAATTCAGTAGCAGGTAAATTTTCAAACTGTTGAATTAATTCGAGTCCGATATCTTTAGCCATAGCAGTACCGCCATTGCACTGAATGATATTTATATTTTTAGCAGTTTTTGATAAATCATCACCAATAAAGTTTTTAGCTTCTGCCATCATTCCTTTACGTAAATAATTTCCGGCTTCTTGCTTTTTATCATCTACATAATAAGTATCTGCATCCTTGTATACAATAGCATTATTATTCTTTACAAGGTAATTGATAATTACTTCTTCGGATTTCGTCAAAGCATAAAAACCAGCAAATACAATCGTATCAAATTGTTTAAACCATACATTACTTTGAATTGATTGAGCTGTTTTACGCCAGGCTAATCCTTCATAACAATAATTGTTTTTTGATAAGATGGAATTAAACTCATCATATAATACAGGTAGTTTCTCCCAATAAGAAATAAATGATTCTTTGAGCGGAGAGAGTGGAAGTAATGAAAACTCATTCCAAAAACGATTTAATAATTCGGTTTCATATTCGTCGTTAGAAAACATTAATTCTATTTCCTTCACATCTACAATACGCTTAAATAACTTTTGAGTATCAATTAGATTTCTATCAACCTCGTCAAAGTCAGCTAAAATCTGATCGCCCCATTTAATAAAATCATCCAGCTCAATGGTTGGGTCAATCTTTTTATAGGCAGAGAATAAATCGATTAGTAAACGTGTTTCATTTGCAATAGGAATTCCTGAGCAGAGATCCATCAAATCAGCAATAGGAATGCTGGTTGGTAAAAAGCCTGGTGTCGCCATTTGTTGACCCAATTTACGTTCAATTTGAACCGCCGCTCTTCGAGTCGGAACAATTATAAGTGAGTTAGAAGTTACTTTAGGAAATATCGATTCTGTTAACTGATCGAGGAAAGAAATCATGCGTTAAAAATTTATATAAAAATAAAAAAGTCCCGACAGTATTTGCCGGGACTTTAAAAATAATTTTAGAAACTCTTAGTGCTTTACAACAAACTTGTTTGTTAAAGTATTATTGTTTTGAGTCACTTTTAAGAAGTAAACACCATTGCTCATTGAAGTTAAGTCTAACTCACGAGAGTTGAATCCTTCATTTGCATTTACATTCATTGAATTAACTAATTGTCCCATCATATCATAAATTTCGATAGATGTATTTTCCATACTTGGAGTGAAATAGTTAATAGTAAGCGAAGTGTTAGCAGGATTAGGGAATAAGTTCAATCCTTCTAAACCTGTTACTTTTTCTGCACTAACGATTTCGTTAGAGTTTTCCTCGCTACCATCAGCAGTACGGAAATTAGTTGCACTTGTACTTACACGAACACGGTAGCAAGAGTTTGCATTAAATGCGCTTGCATAACCATAAACCTGAATATAGCATGTTCTTCCTGTTGTGTAAGTGTTATAAATTACAGTCTCAGTTGAAGTACCAGCTAAAGCAGAAGACGTTAAAGTAGAACCAGTAGAATTGTACAATGCTAAATCGTAGTCAGCTGGAAGTTGATCTAAAACAACCTTAATTTTTGGAGCAGTTGAAAGTGTTGTAAACTTGAACCAATCCTTATCGGTAGATGTACCAATTTTAGCAAAGATATCTGTGTTTAATGCAATTGTCTTTGCCGCATTACGTGAGTTATTCGACTCGTAATTATCAGTACATGTAGTAGATGCAGCAGATGTTGTAAATGTACCTGTAGCAGAAGCTGTACCCGCAGTACCTGAGCAAGTTGCAGTAATTCTATATTGATAAGCTGTTGAAGCTGTTAAGCCTGTTAATGTAGCTGTAGCAGCAGTAACTGTTACACTGTTTGTCCAAGTAGTTGAAGTAGCAACTCTGTATTGTACTAAATAACTTGAAGCACCAGTTACAGCACCCCAGCTAACTGTAGCTGATGAAGATGTAATTGAAGAAGAAGTTAATGATGCTGGTGTTCCGCAAGAAGCAGCTGCTGTTGTAGTGAAGTTAGCTAATGTAGAAACTGTACCTAATGTTCCAGAACATGAAGAAGTCACTTGGAATTCGTAAGCTGTAGAAACAGTTAAGCCAGTTAAAGCTGCTGAAGTAGCAGATGTTGTAACTGCTGTCCAAGTTGCTGAACCTACTGCACGGTACTGTAATGAATAACTAGTTGCTCCTGATACTGCTGTCCAGCTAACTGTTGCAGTAGTTGATCCAACTGAACTAGAAGTTAAACCTGTTACAGTTCCACAAGATGTTGGAGGAGTAGGAGGTGTACAACCTAAAGAAGTTAATAATCCTGTACGAGATGTATTTAACGCAGCAGTCATACGAGCTGACTGACCAGCAGTAAACATATACATACATGCATCATCTGTGTAATCCATGTAGTTCATTGTCATTTCAGTTGGTGCACCTGTACAAGTACTCAAGTGAGGATAAGTAGGACATCCGTAGTTAGCAGTGTTGTGCGTTGGTGTATCGTTTACTAAATCGCTACCACAAGTTGCATCACCCCAGATATGGCGTAAGTTTAACCAGTGACCCACTTCGTGAGTTGCTGTTCTTCCTTTATTAAAAGGAGCAGACAAAGTACCAGTTCTTCCGAAAGCATTATATAAAATCACAACACCATCTGTAGCTGCAGCTCCACCTGGAAATTGAGCATAACCTAAAATACCGCCGCTCATGTTACAAGACCAGATATTTAAATACTGAGTTGTATTCCAAGCATCAGATCCTCCATTTGCAGCACGCTTCATATTATCATTGGTAGAAAATGCTGTTGTTGTTGTTGATTTACGAATGATACCAGTTGTTGCATTACCGTTTGGATCACGTTGCGCTAAACAAAACTGAATCTGACAATCTGCTGCTAATGCAGAAAAGATAGATGGTGTTAAAGAAGCATCAACATTTAATTTACGAAAATCTTCATTTAATACATCAATCTGTGATTGAATCTGAGCATTTGAAATATTTTGTGCTGTTGTATTATATACTACGTGAACAACTACAGGAATAGTAATTACTGCTCCTGTTCTGTGAGATGGGTCCGACAACCATTGGCTAGTTGCATGCTCAATTTGTTGCATTCTAGTTTCAACAGTTGGGTCTTCTGCAATTTGTTGATGCAAATGATCCATACTGCCGCATGATCTTTGGGACTGTGAAAATCCAATCGTTGAAAGACTCATCATAAGTCCCAACACAGCAATGTAGGTTTTTTTCATGTTTTGATTATTAAGTTAAAATTTCAAATAGTTAAATAAATCTCTAATAATTTTATGTCGGTTGGTAACGGGAAAAAACCAACATAAAATTCAGAGATTTTTCAAAGGTGGAATTCAAATGTAAAAAATACCCTTATGCAAAGCAAATTTATTTTTACCGATGTCAGAAAAATCGGACATAGAAATTAACAATCAGATGATGTAGGACTTTAATTCTACTCTGAAAATCGATTTAAAAACTATAATACCACCTGTTGATTTCTTTATTTACTCAATAAATTTATAGCCCACACCTCGCACTGAGAAAAAATGCGTGGGTTCTGATGGGTCTTTTTCAAACAACTTACGGAAGGTCACAATAAAGTTATCGATTGTTCTTGTTGAAGGATAAACATCATACCCCCAAACAATCTCTAAAATTGATTCTCTAGAAACCACTTCATTTTTTCTTTCAACCAATAGTCTCAACAAGGCATTTTCTTTTTTAGTCAGGCTCACCGATTTATTTGCCGGTGTTGTAACCATCATATTTTGAAAATTAATCTGAAAACCATCTAAATTATAGGAATTCAAGCTTTCTTTAACCTCAGCTGAAAGACCTGACCTTTTCAATAAAATCTGAACACGAAGAAGCATTTCTTCTAGATTAAAAGGCTTGGTTAAGTAATCATCTGCACCGAGTCGAAGACCAGCTATTTTATCAGCAGAACTATTCTTCGCTGTTAAAAATAAAATAGGAACTTCTTTGTTATCCAACCGAATTGCTTCGCATACTTTAAAACCATCCATTTCAGGAAGCATCACATCTAAAATAATCAAGTCAAAACGCTCTTGCTTAAAAGCTTTCAAAGCCGATTTACCATCTCCTACGGCATTTACCTTATAGCCTTCTAAATCAAGATTTAACTTAATTGTCTCTTGTAAACTAATCTCATCTTCTACTAAAAGTATTCGCTTCATATTCGTTGAATTATCTGTCAAATATACGGTGCTAATTATTCATACAAACAATTAGAGAGGAACCTAGATTTTAAAATCCAACTATTTTACAAAATAATGATACAGTGGCTCAAATTACCCGTTCAGCTAATCGTATATAGGAAAAGTTAAATATTTAATTAAATTTGTTATCCCAAAACAATTAGTATCATTAAAAACCTTAAAAGACAAATAAACTAAATGAAAAAACTATTACTCATTGCTGCTGCTGCATTGATGATGACAGGTTCTACATCTGCTCAACGTCAAACAGCCAAAGTTGTAAGTTCGGCGCCTTCGCATCGTACTTGCGGAACAGGTATATTACCTGATGAATATGAAAACTGGATTTCTGCAAAAATGCAAGAAGCTGCTGCTAACAATCAAGGCAGTAAAATGAAAACGGTTTATAATCTACCTGTAGTTGTCCATGTAATTCATAATGGTACTGCAGTTGGGTCAAGTTTCAATATCTCCAATGCTCAAATTTTATCACAAATTGAAGTATTGAACGAAGATTTTAGAAAATTAAACGCTGATACAAGTTCAATTCCTTCCGTGTTTGCAGGACTTGCTGCTGATTGTGAAATCAATTTTTGCTTAGCTCAAACAGATCCTAATGGACAAGCTACTACAGGAATTGATAGAATTGATAGAAATAGTAAAGGATGGACAGCACCTCCTTATTCTAAAAATTATGTGGATGCTACCATAAAACCAGCAACAATTTGGGACGTTAATAAATATCTGAACATCTGGGTAACTAATTTAAGTGGTGGATTGTTAGGTTATGCTACATTCCCTCCTTCAAGTACAAACACTGGATTATCTGCGCCTTTCGGTACAGCAACTTCAGATGGTGTAGTAATTCTTTATAATGCATTTGGTCGCGTTGGTGCTGTTTCAGCTCCTTACAATAAAGGTCGTACTACTACACATGAACTCGGCCATTGGTTTGGTCTACGTCATATCAACGGTGATGCTAATTGCAGTTCAGATTTTTGTAATGATACGCCGACTCAAGGTTCATTAAACTTTGGTTGTCCGAATTTTCCAAAAGTAAGTTGTTCAAATGGGCCTAATGGAGATATGTTCATGAACTATATGGACTATACAGATGATGCTTGTATGTTTATGTTCACTCCTAATCAAAAGACAAGAATGGTGACTACATTAAACAATACACCATTCCGAGTAAATTTAGCTGCTTCTAATCGTTGTAGTCCTCCGGTTGTAGCTGCACCAGTAGCTGCATTCACATCCAACTCAACTTCAATTTCGGTAGGAAGTTCTGTTAACTTTACTGACCAATCAACAAACTCTCCAACATCTTGGAGTTGGACATTTGCTGGAGGTACTCCTTCAAGTTCAACTGCTCAAAATCCTACAGGAATTGTTTACAATGCTGCAGGTACATATGCTGTTACTTTAACAGCAACAAATGCGAATGGTAGCAATACATTAACTCAATCAACTTACATTACGGTATCTTCTGGTACAACTTCTAGCTGTGATACAGTATCAAACTTTAAT
>CAINEC010000164.1 GCA_903847585.1 uncultured Bacteroidota bacterium | reverse complement strand
GCATTTAAATATTTCGTATAGTCGTCATCGTTATTAAGATACAGACAGTAATTATGATTGCCTCCATAACTAGCTTTGAAGTTAATACGTCCTGTAACTTTATCACGGACTTCTGGCTCTCCAATACCAACTAGCCTTACCGTGTTATAGCCAAGTTCTTTTACGAGATTTAAATGTGCTTGTAAATCTTTCAAGCTAGAAATTTTATCTTCATACGGGAATAAACCATTGGGACCATATCCTACATAAATTGCTGGCCACATAGCCGTATCATTAACTCGAAGCGAAATAACAAAGTTGATTACTTTAGGATAAAACGGTTGACCATCAACATAAAACTGATTGTCTTTAATTGACACAAATTTTTTATCTACTTCGTGTGGTTCTAAAACGGCCATCGACTTTCTATATTCGATATAAAAGTATGTACAGCCAATTGCACATAATAAAATAAATACGGATAGAATTTTCTTCATTGCATTAAAACCCTGTTGATTTATTACGCACAAAACTAACTTAATTCGTTTGAAAAGGCTTTAAGTTTTTAATTATTAAATTTGCACCAACAAAATTGTATTTATGTCGCAAGTTTTATCCGTAGTAATCCCCGCTTATAATGAGGCCAGAACAATTCATCTTATTTTGGATAAAATCAAGGCAGTAAATCTCATGAATAATCTTAAAATGGAAATTATCATTGTAAATGATTGTTCAACAGATACGACAATAGATGCAATTAAAAATTATCAAAGAGAAAATTCGGATTTCCCTATTTCCCTTTATAATCAGGAAAGAAATATGGGAAAGGGCGCCGCTCTTCATAGAGGAATTAAAGAAGCTACGGGTGATTATGTTATAATTCAAGATGCCGATTTAGAATACGACCCTTCGGAGTATAATAGTTTATTAAAGCCTATCCTTGATGGTTTTGCAGATGTGGTTTATGGATCACGATTTATTGGAGGTAAGCCTCATCGAATTCTATTTTTCTGGCATACCATCGGAAATAAAATATTGACTTTTGCTTCTAATATGTTATCCAACTTAAACTTAACAGATATGGAAACCTGTTATAAGTTGTTTAGAAGAGAAACGATCCAATCAATTAAACTGAAAGAAAACCGCTTTGGGTTTGAGCCAGAAGTAACTGCAAAGATTGCTAAGATTCCTAATATTAGAATTTATGAAGTGGGAATATCTTACTATGGTCGTACCTATGAAGAAGGTAAGAAGATCAATTGGAAAGATGGTTTTCGTGCAATTTACTGTATCATAAAATACAATCTTTTTGGTTAATGAGCAGTCGGCATTTTCAATTTAAAGAGCACGATGCCGAAGGACTGGAAACGTTGAAGGCAATTAAAGATGCGGATGCGTTTAATAGTTGGATGTATAGTCAGATAGCGCCCTTTGTTGAATCACCAGTGTTGGAAATAGGAAGCGGTATTGGAAATATTTCAAAATGTTGTTTAGCAGATGGACATTCATTGACCATGACGGATATTCGTTCGGAGTACATCGATTTTTTAAAGGATGCTTTTTCAGAAAGAACGGAAGATATACTGCAACTTGATTTAGTGGATGAGAATTTCGATCAAAATTATAGTAGCTACATTGGAAGATTTAAAACGGTTTTTGCTTTAAATGTCATTGAACATATTGAGGATGATAATAGAGCAATACAGAATGCAACTAAGTTGTTATGCGATGGAGGGAAATTAATTATTCTTGTTCCGGCTAACGCCATACTTTATAATAAGTTAGATAGCAACCTATTTCATTTTAAAAGGTATGGCTTTCGTGATTTAAGTAAACTGATGGAAACATCTCCTTTGAAATTAGAGATTATTAAGGGGTTTAATGGATTGGGTATTGCGGCCTGGGTTTATGGCGGCCTGTTTTCACGAAAGGGGGTTATTGCTGGTGGAGATATGAAGTTCTATAATCGATTGGTTCCAATTGCTAAATGGGTTGACAAAATCACTTTTTTTAAATTGGGTTTATCCTTAATAGCTGTTTCCCGAAAGGTGGGTTAATCGCTCATCAGAGCTCAAATTATCAATTTTTTACCTACAAAACAGGCAGGCTATTTTGTGGAGATTTTTCAACACATTTTATCTCTGAAAATTGATAAAAAAGTGAATAACTATAATCGCCGCATTTTCCACCATTGGGACAATTCCCGTTTTGAGAAACAAGGTTTGATGGTTTATTGATGTATTTAAAATGCTACTTTTCAATACATTAAAATATGAAAAAAAATGTTGATATGTTTTGTTATTGTCAGAAATGTTTCTAATTTTGCAACCCCTTAGAAAATCACATAATAAAAATTAACATCGTGAATACGTTAAGTTATAAAACGATTTCGGCAAATGCCAAGACAGCTACAAAGGAGTGGGTTGTACTAGATGCGAAGGACCAAGTATTAGGTCGTTTTGCTTCTCAGGCAGCAATGATTCTTCGTGGAAAGCACAAGCCGAATTACACACCACATGTAGACTGTGGAGACAATGTCATCATCATCAACGCTGATAAGATTCGTCTTACTGGTCGCAAGTGGACTATGAAGGAGTATGTTCGTCACACCGGATATCCAGGTGGTCAACGTAAAGTTACTCCCGCAAAATTAATTGCTGTAAAACCTACAATGGTTCTTGAGAAAGCGATTTATGGTATGATTCCAAAGAATCGTTTAGGAGAGGCTATTAAAGGAAATCTTTACTTGTATGCAGGTACAGATCATCCACATGCAGCTCAGCAACCTAAAGCAGTAACTCTAAAGTATTGATATAAATCTACATGGAAATCACTCATACAATTGGTCGCCGTAAAACAGCAGTAGCCCGCGTTTATGTAAAGCCGGGTAACGGAACCATCTCGGTTAACAGCCGTGATTACAAGGAATATTTCCCAACAATGCCATTACAAAACCTGGTTCAACAGCCGTTTGATGTATCAAACACAAAAGACCAGTATGATGTAACGATCAACGTTGGAGGAGGAGGATACAATGGTCAGGCGGAAGCTATCCGTATGGCTATTGCTCGTGCATTGTGTAAAATCAATGCTGAACATCGTCCTGCATTAAAATCTAACGGATTACTTACTCGTGACCCTCGTATGGTTGAACGTAAGAAATACGGTCAACGCAAAGCACGTCGTCGCTTCCAATTCTCTAAACGTTAATATTCTTCAACCCTCAGCATAAAATAGCGTAATGATAAACGTAACGCAAGAAGAACTTCTAAACGCAGGTGTACATTTCGGACACTTAAAGCGTAAATGGAATCCCAAAATGGGCGCATACATCTTTATGGAGCGCAATGGTATCCACATTATTGATTTGAATAAAACTCATGCTAAGCTTGAAGAAGCAGCAGCAGCAGTGAAGCAAATCGCAAAGTCAGGCAAGAAAATCTTGTTTGTCGCAACAAAAAAACAAGCAAAAGAAATAGTTGCTAATGCATCTAAGTCTGTAAATATGCCTTATATCACTGAGCGTTGGCCAGGTGGTATGTTAACAAACTTCGCTACACAGCGTAAGTCGGTTAAGAAAATGGCAAATTTGGATAAAATGATGAGCGATGGAACTTTGGCGGTTGTTTCTAAAAAGGAGCGCCTTCAGATTTCTCGTCAGAAATCAAAGATGGAAAAATTGATTGGATCAATCGCAGATTTGAACCGTCTTCCAGCAGCATTATTCATTGTTGATACTGTTAAAGAACATATCGCAGTTGATGAAGCAATCAAGTTAGGAATTCCAACTATCGCAATTTGTGATACAAACAGCGACCCTTCATTAATCGATTTCCCAATCCCGGCGAATGATGATGCATCAAAGTCAATTGAGTTAATCTTAAAATGTATGGTTAGTTCAATCGAAGAAGGATTATCAGAACGTAAAGTAGATAAAGAACAAGAGCGTGAACGCGATGCTGCTAATGAAGAAGAAGCAGGAGACCGTACAGCTGGTGGGTCTGATGAAGAATCTGCTGAAGCAGGAGACAAGAAAAAAGCTTCTGGCTTACGTTCCCGCAAAAGCGCACCAAAAAAGTAATTAGTACTAAATAAAATTTAACGGCGGGGTGATAATATCATCCCGCTATTTATAAATAACAAAATCTAAAAAAATATAAAATCATGTCAACTGCAACAATTACCGCTGCTGATGTTAATAAGCTTCGCCAAATCACTGGCGCAGGTATGATGGACTGTAAGAAAGCTTTAGCTGAGGCTGAAGGCGACTTCGAAAAAGCAATCGATTACCTTCGTAAGAAAGGTCAAAAGGTAGCTGCAAACCGTGCTGATCGTGAAGCGAAAGAAGGTTATATCATCGCTCAAACGAACGCTGAAGGAACAAAAGGCTATTTAGTAGCTATATCTTGTGAAACAGATTTCGTTGCAAAAAACCAAGATTTCGTAAACTTCGCTCAAGGTATTTTAGATGTAGCGATAGCAAATAATCCTGCAGATGCTGAAGCATTAAAAGCTTTACCATTTGATGGAGCTACAGTAAACGATAAAGTTTTTGATATGGTAGGTAAAATTGGAGAGAAAATCGAATTATCTCGTTATGAAATGATCGAAGCTCCAAAAGTTATTGCTTACAATCACCCAGGTAACCGTTTAGCTTCAATGGTAGGATTGTCAAGTGCATCAGCTCCTGAGTCTGCTGGAAAAGATGTTGCTATGCAAATTGCTGCTATGAGTCCTGTAGCTATCGATAAAGGTGATGTTGATTCAGCAACTATCGAGAGAGAATTAGAAATTGCTAAAGAACAAATTCGTGCAGAAGGTAAGCCAGAAGAAATGGTTGAAAAAATTGCTGCAGGTAAATTAAATAAGTTCTATCAAGAAAGCACTTTGTTAAATCAAGCTTTCATTAAAGAAGATAAGAAATCAGTTGGTCAGTATTTAGACAGCGTTGAAAAAGGTCTTACTGTATCTGTTTTCAAAAGAGTACAAATTGGATAATTCCATAGTGTTTTAAGTTTTAAAGTCCCGAGGTAAACTCGGGATTTTTTTTGATTAATTTTTAGTCAATTATTTATTGTCGATAATAAATCATCAATTCATATTATGCTGTTTATAATTTAAAACGCGACTACTTTATTCGCTGATGATTTTGATATTACTTTATATCATGTAAAACAACTTTTTGTTTTACCCACATTATTGTAATCACCATCAATGTTATTGTAAATGTCGAAGTCAAAAATAAATAATGTTAAAGCAACAGAGAATAATAGTCTTTTATTCAAGTTCATTTTCGCCATTGTAATTTTAATTGTTTACGGACAAACATTACGATTCGGATTTGTACTCGATGATGATCTTTACATTGTGAAGAATCCTACATTACAAAATGGAATCTCTTACATACCACAAACTTTTTTACACGGTATAAGTGAGCACTTTAAAGGTTCGAACTTTATGGGCTATCGACCAATAACAATGAGTTTGTTTATTGTTGAATACTCCATATTCGGACTTAACCCAACAGCGTTTCATTTAGTTAATTTGATTCTGTACTTCCTGATTGCTGTCCAGTTATTTTATTTTCTTCAAAAACTTTTATCAAATTATAATTCCTATTATCCTTTTGTAATTGTAGTTATCTTTTTACTTCATCCAATACATACGGAAGTTGTAGCAAATATTAAAAGTCAAGATGAGTTGTTGTCTGCTTTGTTTGCTTTGCTAGCGTTCAACTATTTTATTAAATGGAATCATGTAAATGATAAAAAGAATTTAATTCTCTCCTGTTTGTTTTTTCTAGCCGCGATGTTTAGTAAAGAAAGTTCAATTGCATACATCGTACTTTTTCCTGCAATGCTATGGCTGATTTTTAATGACACGATTTTGAGTAGTATTAAAAAGTCATTAGCTCTTATAATGATGAGCTGCTTGTTTTTAGGATTGCGCTTTGTTGCACTAAAAGATGTATTTCAAGGGTATGAAACTTCAGCAAGAGAAAATATTCTTTACGCTGCCAAAAACATCAATGAGGTATGGGCTACTAAAATGGAAATACTTTATCATTATTTTTTCAAAGCAATTTTGCCATCTAATCTTTCGTGGGATTATTCATTCAATCAAATACCAGTTGTTACTTTTAGTTCGTATATGCCTATAGTTAGTATTTTACTTTGTGCTATATGTTTAGTGGTTTTTGTAAAAAATCTGAATCATAATAAAGAAGTTTCTTTCGGTATAATTTGGTTTCTGATATTATTAGCGCCAACATGCAATTTGTTTATTATGAACGGTACTACCTTTGGCGAGCGATTTTTATTTATGCCCGTGTTAGGAATTATTCTGATTCTAACTTTTGTAGTAAAGAAGTTTCTACATCTTGATAGTACATTATCTCCTTTTAAAGTAAATAAATATTTTACTTATGGTTTTATACTGATAGGAAGTGTTTTTCTGTTTCATAGTGTTAGCCGAGCAGCTGATTGGAAAGACAATTTTTCACTATTTAAATCGGGAGTTATTAGCTCTCCAAATAGCGCTAGAACAAATGTTGCACTGGCAACTGAATACATGAATAAAGCAGAGAAGGAAATGATTCCGCAAAATAGGAATAGCCTTGTAGATAGCGCCTTGGTTTATTTTTATAAAACAGTACAAATAGATACAGCTTTTTCGGATGCATGGTATAAGCTGGGATTGATACACGCAATTAAAGGCGATAATATTAAAGCGGTGGAATATTATCAAACAGCAATCAAACATAATCCTAAAAATGTATTTGCATTGAACAATCTCGGGGCTATGTATGTGTCTTTACAAAAGCCAGATGCAGCATACAATTGCTTTGTTCAATCTTTTAAAGCAGATTCAATTAATGAAATGACCATTACCAATCTAACGGTGGCGTGTTCGCTGTTAAGCAAGAATGAAGAAGTCATTTTTTATGGTAATAAAGCCATCAATAATAAAATAGTTAATCAGAAAATTTATTTGAATATGGCAAATGCCTATCAAAAGTTAAATAATTTACAAGAAGCAAATAAATATCAATCATTAGCAAATACGATTAAGTAACATATGTCAGTAAATGAATCTATACAACGTTTAAACGCTATTCCATTTGATGAAATAACGAAATCATATCAAACACCTTGTTTTGTATACGTTGGTGAAAAGATAGAAGAACAATATCAGCGACTAACAAAAGCATTTCAAAAGGCGGATGTAAAAATCAAGTATGCTTTAAAAGCAAATAATAATATCTCTATTCTTAAAATTCTTAAAAACCAAGGAGCAGGTCTCGATGCTGTTTCGCTTGAAGAAGTGAAGCTTGGATTGTACACAGGATTTAAGTCCGAAGAAATTTTATTTACACCTAACAGTATTTCATTTTCTGAAATAGTTGAGGCTGTTGAACTCGGAGTACAAATTAACATAGATAATATTTCTTTGCTTGAACAATTTGGAAACAAGTACGGATCATCGGTTCCATGTTGCGTAAGAATTAATCCGCATATTGTAGCAGGAGGTAATTCGCATATTCAAACGGGACATATCGATTCTAAATTTGGAATTTCAATTCATCAATTGCGACATGTATTAAGAATTGTAGAAAAGGAAAAGATTGTTGTCAATGGGTTGCATATGCATACGGGCAGCGATATTTTAGATGCCTCCGTTTTTATTCAGGCTTCAGAAATATTATTTGATGCGGCTGTTAATTTTAAGCACCTTGAGTTTTTAGATTTTGGCAGCGGATTTAAAGTAGCCTATAAAGTAGATGATATAACCACCGATATTGAAGAGCTAGGTGAAAAGATCACTTCCCGATTTAATGAATTTTGTAAAGAGTATGGTAAAGCGCTTTCACTTTGGTTTGAGCCAGGGAAGTTTTTAGTGAGCGAAGCAGGATACTTATTAGTGAATGTGAATGTAATCAAGCAAACTACAGCTACCGTATTTGCTGGGATTAATTCAGGGCAAAACCATTTAATACGACCGATGTTTTACGATGCTTACCATCATATCTACAATTTAAGTAATCCAACAGGCACTCCAAGAATTTATTCGGTTGTAGGAAACATTTGTGAAACCGACACTTTTGCCATGGATCGGAAAATAAATGAAATCAGAGAAGGTGATACGCTTGCTATTTTTAATGCTGGTGCCTATGGCTATACTATGAGTAATAACTATAATAGTCGTCCGCGACCTGCCGAAGTGCTTTGGTATAAAGGGAAAATCAGCCTTATCCGAAGAAGAGAAACCTTTGAAGATATAATTAAAGCGATGCTACCTACGGAGATATAATTAAATTGATAATTTTGTGGCACCATGAAATACAAAAGAATACTCCTGAAGCTTAGCGGCGAAGCCTTAATGGGCGACAAACAATTTGGAATCGACAATAACCGCTTGTCACAATACGCTGACGATATTAAAACGATTGTTGATATGGGCGTTGAAGTGGCTATTGTAATTGGTGGAGGAAATATTTTCAGAGGGTTACAAGCTGCTGAAGGTGGAATGGACCGTGTGCAAGGGGATTATATGGGGATGCTTGCAACTGTAATTAATTCGATGGCATTGCAAAGCGCATTAGAAACCCATGGTGTTATGACACGTTTGCAATCCGCAATTAAGATGGAAGCTATTTGTGAGCCTTTCATCCGAAGAAGAGCAGTACGACATTTAGAAAAAGGAAGAGTAGTTATTTTTGGAGCAGGAACAGGGAATCCCTATTTCACTACAGACACAGCAGCTTCTCTTCGTGCAATTGAAATTGAAGCGGATGTGATTTTGAAAGGAACTCGTGTAGACGGTATTTATACTGCCGATCCGGAAAAAGATAAAACAGCAACTCGTTATAGTAAAGTAACTTTCACCGAGGTTTATGAAAAAAATCTTCAGGTGATGGATATGACCGCCTTTACACTTTGCCAGGAAAACAAATTACCAATTATTGTTTTTGATATGAATAAGCCAGGTAATTTGAAGTCGTTGGTAGAAGGAGGTGAAGTAGGAACATTAGTGGAAATTTAAATAACCATCAAATAAAAATGGAAGAGGTAAAAAATATTTTAGATCAATTACAAGATCAAATGAACAAAGCGATTGCTCATTTAGAATCTGAATTACAAAAAGTGAGAGCTGGTAAAGCTAGTCCTTCAATGTTAGATGGACTTTATGTTGATTATTATGGAACACCAACTCCTTTAAATCAGGTGGCAAGTGTAAATACACCGGATGCAAGAACATTAGTTGTTCAGCCTTGGGAAAAAACAATGATTAAACCGATTGAAAAATCAATCATTGATGCTAACCTTGGATTTGCTCCACAAAATGATGGATCGATGATTCGCATTAGCATTCCTCCTCAAACGGAAGAGCGCCGTAAAGAGTTAGTAAAAAAGGCAAAGGCTGAAGGGGAGCATGCAAAAGTGGGTATCCGTACTTTTAGAAAAGATGCTAATGATAATGTAAAGAAGGCACAGAAAAATGGGTTGCCTGAGGATATGGCAAAAGATGCGGAAGATAAAATTCAAAAAATTGTCGATTCGTATGTTGTAAAAATCGACAAGCAATTAGAGGTTAAAGAAAAAGAAATAATGACAGTGTAGTATTAATAGAATACACCAATGCCTGAAATAAAGCAAAGAAGTTTCCTTAAAGGAATAACATGGAGGATTATTGGTACTGCCGATACAATCATGTTAGCCTATTTGATTACAGGCGATGTAACTAATGCTTTAAAGATTGGCTGGCTTGAATTATTTACTAAAACAATTTTGTTTTTTATTCACGAACGAATCTGGTTAAAAATTAAACTTAATCAATCGTATGATAGTCGTGCTAGAAGCATAGCCAAAGCCTTCAGTTGGAGAATCACCGGAACCATTGATACAATTATCCTCTCTTTTTTAGTTTTGACTTTTTCAGGACATGGGGAAATTAAGATTCCGCCAATTTATACGGCTTCAGCAATCGGACTTTCTGAATTATTTACTAAAATGATCCTTTATTATTTTCATGAAAGGGCATGGTTGGGGATACAATGGGGTAAAATTTTAAACGAAAAACAATAACTAACTATATTATCATAAGATCTTGCTAATTTTTTTCATAAGTATGTAACCTTTATCTTTTTTATGCGATATAAGGAGCCTAATCCATAATAAAGATTAATTATGAAAAAGGTATTTACAGGAATTTTAGCAGGTTCAGCATTACTCGTTAATACTGCATTTGCACAAACTGCATCTTACGATAATACAATCGCATTAATTGAATCTGGCGATGATATTTCGTTTACTTCAACAACTGTAAACGGAGAAGAAACAGAAGCAGGTTCGTTTATGGTAATTGAATTATTATCGCTTACAGCTTCTGAAAGAGAAGACTATAATCTAATTGACTGGACAACACTGTCTGAAAAGAATAATGATTACTTCACTTTAGAAAGATCTTCTAATGGTATTGATTTCCGAGCAATCACTGCTATGAAAGGATCAGGAACAAGTAATGTACAACGTACTTACCTATACAAGGATATGAATCCAATGCGTGGAGTAAGTTATTATCGATTATCAAGAACCGATTTCGATGGTTCATTTAAGCGCAGCAAAGTAATTGCGGTACGTCGCCATTTCTCAAGTTACTTTCAAATTGATCCAATAGCAAATGCTAAATCAGGGATGTATCAAATAAATATCATCACTGAAAACTTTGGTGTATATGATTTAAATATTGTTGACATGACTGGAAAAGAAGTTTACACTAATAAATTAAAAGTGAAAGAAAATGAAACTAATCATACAATTGATCTTACGCAATTGAATGATGGTGATTATGAATGTTACATTCAAGATGTGGTGAATCACCAAAAAATCAAAATCAAAATTACAAAGTAGACATATTAAAAATTTGGATTATATAAAGAGAGCGCCCTAAAAAGCGCTCTTTTTTTGTAAGATTTTCGTAACATTTTTTAATAATCACACTATAAGTCCTCATAAAAAAATAATGATATGAATCATTTAAAGCTTTACCTAATCGTTATTGCTGTGTTTGCTTTTTTCAATTCTACACTTGCTCAAGACGAATGTTCAACAGCAACTACAATTACTCCCGGTGCAACATGTAGCTATACTACATTCGATTTACCAGGAACATTAACTAAGTCGACGAATAGCTTGACAGGTTGTTCGGCTGCTAGTTTAGTAGATGATGCATGGGCAAAATTTACTGCAACTGGAACTTCTTCAACAGTGAGATATCAAAACACCTCACGTGATGCGGGTATATGGATTTATAGAGGATCGTGTGCTTCTTTAACCTATATGAGTTGCGTTGATAATGTCGCTGGTACAGGAGTAGAAGAAATCACATTTGCTTCTACTGTTGGTACAACATACTATATTAGAGTTGGTCGCTTGACTGGTAATGGGTCTTCTAATATGGCAGGTTCAATATGTGTTATAAATGGGAATCCCCCAGCTAATGATAACCCTTGTTCCGCAACCTTATTAACCGCAAACACAGCGTATTCATATTTTACAAATACAATGGCTACCGCAAGTGCTGGAGTAACAGCACCAGGCTGTGGAAATTATCTTGGAGCTGATATTTGGATTAAAGTTGTAGTACCTGCAACGGGCGCAATTAATATTAATACAGATACAGGTTCAGTAACTGATATGGCCATGGCCGTTTATTCAGGTGGATGTAATTCATTAACATTAATAAGTTGTTATGATGATGGTGGAGGAAGTAATGGATTAATGCCATATGTTAACTTGAGTTGTTTAACACCGGGCGATACACTTCGACTTCGTTTTTGGGAATATGGAAGTAATGCTACAGGTAATTTCCGAGTTAAAATTAATTATCCTGGAGTGGTTAATTCATTAACATGGCTTGGATCTGTTAGCAATAGTTGGAATAATGCTAATAACTGGGCTGGATGTGCAATACCTGATAGTTCTAAAGATGTGGTGATATATAGCGGTGCAACAGTACAGCCTAGCATACCAAATAACACAACAATAAATTGTAGAAATTTAACGATTCAGGAAGGCGCGACTTTAACATTTGGATTAAATTGTATTTTAAATATTAGTGGAAATTATACTAACAGTGGATCCTTAGTGATGCCAACAAGTAGTACTATTCAGTTTAAAAATGCAGCAGTGCAAACTATTGATGGAAATATGATTGTTGCGAATCAATTTGGTAATTTCTCAGTAGTAAAAACAGGTGGCTCGTTAACTTTTTTACAAGATGCAGATATTGTTGGAAACTGGATTAATAATGCAGGTGCAGCTAGTGTTAACATGAATGGTAAAAAAATTCGATTAAAAGGAAATTTTACAAATCCATCTGCTTCTGTTACTGCACCAATTAATTCTACTTTAGAATTTACAGGGACAAATAATCAAACTTATCATGAGGGAAGTACAGCCCTTGATTTACAAAACATCATTATAAATAAAACGACAGGTACATTAACCTTGCAATCCAACATGAATGTATCTAATACTGGATCATTAACACTTACAGGTGGTATTGTAGTTACAGGTATTTATAATATGAATATTAAAAATGTAAATACAACCGCTATTGTTGGTGGCAGTTCAACTTCTTACATACAAGGAAATTTAATCAGAGCCACTAATGGTACAGTTGCTACTTATCAATTCCCAGTTGGAAAGTCTGGTAAGGGCTACGAAGCAGTTGATATTAATTTTACAAACACTAGTAATGTAACCGAGCTTATGGCACGTTTCGATACATGGCCAGGTACAGTTTCGATGGGACCAGTATCTAACGACTGCGGTGGAGTTAATTATGGATTATTGCCGTTATTTAATTCAGGGTATTGGACAATTACTTCTACACCCGCTATTGCAACTGGGAATTATAATATGACGATAGCTTCAACAGGTCAAACGAATGCAAGTATCAATGCAGGAACCACAATTGTAAAGTCAACTGATAACGGTACTACGTGGGGGTTAGATGGTAATTGTGTAATCGGAAGTAACACGGTCCTGGCGGCTCGTACTTCGATGAGTGGCTTTGGTGTAATGAGTATCGGACAAATTTCATCGCCATTGCCTATTGAGTTATTATCATTCAATGGAACCTTGCATGAAAAGTATAATTTGCTGGAATGGGTAACAGCAACGGAAAAGAACAATGACTACTTTACCGTTCAAAGATCGTTTGATGGAATTACATTTGAAAATATTGGTACGGTGAAAGGAGCAGGCAATAGTAATTTACCTTTAAATTATTCTTTTAAAGATAATCATCCTGCGAACGGTATTTCTTACTATCAATTAATGCAAACAGACTTTGATGGAACGACTTCTAAGAACGGCATCATTGCATTAAACAGAAAAAATAATGCTTGCGTGGTAAGCGCGTTCCCAAATCCTTCAACGGGTAATTGCGAATTAAATATTGAAACGGCTAATAAAGGCGACTATACCATATTTATTAATGATATGTCGGGTAAGGAATTGTATAGAGAAAAAGTACTAGTAGATAAAGAAGACTTCAAGCATTCATTTAACATTGCCGAATTTAAATGTGGAATGTATAATTGTATTCTCGAAAATGAAGGAACAAAAGAGCGAGTCAATATTCGCATTATCAGACAATAATAATAAGAGCGCCTTTAAAAGCGCTCTTTTCTATTTTGTAAGATTTGTGTAACATTTTTCAAAAAAAATGATATAAGGCGTTAACAAATTCTATGTAAAAATGAATCAGTTAAAGCTTAACCTAGTTGTTATTGCAATGTTGGTAATCGTAAGTTCTGCAGTTGCTCAAGACGAATGTTCATCAGCAACTACACTTACTCCTGGTGCAACATGTAATTACACTACATTTGATTTACCAGGCTCTTACAGTAAATCAACTAACAATCTTACTGGTTGTTCTTCCAATAATGTAGTAGATGATGCATGGGCTAAATTTACAGCTACTGGAACCTCTTCAACAGTGAGGTATCAAAACACTTCACGTGATGCCGGTATCTGGATCTATCGAGGAACTTGCGCTTCTTTAACTTATATGAGCTGCGTTGATAATATCGTTGGTTCAGGTGTAGAGGAAATTACATTTGCTTCTACTGTAGGTACAACTTATTATATTCGAATTGGTCGTTTGACTGGTAATGGGTCTGCGAATATGGCTGGTTCCATCTGTGTTATAAATGTTAATCCTACCACTAATGATGACCCATGTGCGGCAACGTTAGTCACGGCTAATGCAACATGTTCCTATACTTACTATTCTAATGCTATGGCAACTTCGAGTGCTGGTGTGACAGCTCCTGGTTGCGGAAGTTATTCGGGAGGTGATATTTGGTTTAAAACAGTTGTTCCTGCTTCCGGTGCTCTTACAATTAACACTGATATAGGTTCAATTACAGATGGTGCAATGGCAATTTACACTGGTTCATGTAACTCGCTTACATTAAATAGTTGTTATGATGATAATGGAGGCGCTAACGGATTAATGCCTTCAGTAAATTTGGGATGCTTAACGCCAGGTGATACCATCAGAATTCGTTTTTGGGAATATGGTAATGATGTAGTTGGAACATTTCGTTTATGCGTTGTTAATCCAGGTGGTACTTCGGGTATTCCGTCAAATGATAATCCATGTAACGCTATTACACTAACACCTGCAGCAGCATGTAGTTATACAACTTATTCTAATCAGTGTGCAACGGCTACCACAGGAATCACTGCTCCAGGATGTTCTTATTATTTAGGAAGTGATGTTTGGTTTAAAATTACAGTCCCTGCTTCAGGAAGTATCACAATAGACACTAAACAAGGTACAATGGTGGATGGAGGCATGGCCTTATATTCTGGAACATGTTCTTCTTTAAGTTTAGTTACGTGTGACGATGATAATAGTATGAATGGAGCAATGCCTTATTTATCAATGGCTGGCTTAACTCCAGGTGCAACCTATTATTTACGTGTTTGGGAATATGGAAACGATAATAATGGAACATTTGGAATTTGTGTAACAGACCCTTGTCCGAATGGTGCACCTAGTAACGATTTATGTGCTAATGCAGCCCCTCTTATTTTGGGAGTTGCTACAACAGGAAATAATAGTTGCTCAGGAAGTACAGGTGAACCCACTGCTCCTGCCTGTTGGACTAACGGTGCCGGACAGGTGAACACTGTTTGGTATTCAGTTGTTGCTCCTGCAAGTGGAAAAATAAATATCAGAACAGGGTTAGGCACGCTTATCAATACACAGATACAAGCTTTCTCTGGAACATGTGGCGCTTTAACATCAATAGGATGTAGTGATGATATTAGTTTATGTTCGAATACGCAGTTATGGTCTGATTTAGCATTGACAAGTTTAACACCAGGTGCTACGTATTTTATTAGAGTGGATGGATACAATGGATTAACAGGAGATTTCTCAATCACAGCTATTGATGGTAATACCAATTGGCCATTAGTCCCAGGTCAGGATTGTGCAGCAGCATTATCAATTTGCAACGCTAATATCAGTATTGGTGATCCTGGATTTTTAGGAAGCGGAAATGTTTGTGATTATACAGGTAATATTGGAGGATGCACAACAGGATCGTGTATTGGTGTTGGAGAAAGAAATTCAGTTTGGTATTCTTTCTCTACTACTGCTTCAGGTAATATTCAATTTACTTTAACACCTAACGCGCCGGTCGATTATGACTGGGCATTATATGATGTTACCGGTATAACAAATCCTTGCGCTATCATTGCAACGAGTGGATTATCGCCTGTGCGTTGTAGCTATTATGGTGGAACAGGTGCAACAGGAATGTCATCAACAGGCACAGAAACATGTGACGGTACTTCGGGAACGTTAGATGGTTGGTCATCAGCATTAGCAACAGTTGCTAATAAGCAATATTTATTATTTGTAAGTAATTTTAGTACCAGTACTTTTGTTGGATATAACTTTTCTTTCGGAGCATCGCCAATTAATTATAGTCAAAGTAATACGCTCACGTGGACAGGAGCTGTTGGTACTAGTTGGAATAACTCAGTTAATTGGGGTGATTGTTCAATGCCTGATTGCAATAAAGATGTTTTAATTTATGGAGGTCCATCATCACAACCTATTGTTCCAGATAACACAACAATCAATTGTCGTAATTTAACAATACAAGCAGGAGCAAGCTTAACATTAGGACAAAATTGTATACTTAATATTTGTGGTAATTATGTAAATAATGGATTACTTGTGATGCCTGCAACTAGTACTATTCAATTTCAAAATGCAGCAGTGCAAACTATTGATGGAAATATGACAGGTGTAAACAAGTTTGGTCACTTTTCAGTGGTTAAAACTGGTGGGTCTTTAACATTCTTACAAGATGCGGATGTAGCGGGTAACATGACAATTAATGCAACCGCAACTAATGTTAATATGAATAGTAAGCGTATTAAATTGGCCGGTAACTTTGCTAATACATCATCCTCATTAACCGTTCCATTAAATTCAACACTTGAATTCAATGGGTCGAGCAATCAAACATATCATCAGGGAAGTGGTTCATTAGAGTTGCAAAATATTGTAATGAATAAAACAGCTGGTATACTAACTCTTTTAACGGATTTAAATGCAGATGAACAAGGGACCTTGTTATTGACAAGTGGTATTATCAATACTGGGTCTAATCAAATAACGATTGAGAATAATCAATCAACAGCGATCTCAGGTGGGAATGCTAATTCGTATGTGCAAGGGAATCTATTAAGAAGAATCGATGGATCAACTACTACTTATGAATTCCCATTGGGAAATACATCAAAAGGATATGAATTAGTAACATTGAGTTATACAAATGCTACCAACGCAACTGCTATTATGGGGCGCTTTGATGTGTGGGGAGGTGCGGCTCCTATGGGACCTGTATCCAATGATTGTGGAGGTGCAAATTATGGATTATTACCGATGTTTAATTCAGGATATTGGACATTCACTTCTACGCCTGCTATCGCAACTGGAAATTATAATATGACTATAGCTTCAACAGGTCAAACGAATGCAAGCATCAATGCAGGAACCACAATTGTAAAGTCAACTGATAACGGTATTACGTGGGGGTTAGATGGTAATTGTGTGATTGGAAGTAACACGGTCCTGGCGGCTCGTACTTCGATGAGTGGCTTTGGGGTAATGAGTATCGGACAAACATCATCACCATTGCCTATTGAGTTATTATCATTCAACGGAACCTTGCATGAAAAGTATAATTTGCTGGAGTGGGTAACCGCAACGGAAAAGAACAACGACTACTTTACCGTTCAAAGATCGTTTGATGGAATTACATTTGAAAATATTGGTACGGTGAAAGGAGCAGGTAATAGTAATTTACCTTTAAATTATTCTTTAAAAGATAATCATCCTGCGAACGGTATTTCTTACTATCAATTAATGCAAACAGATTTTGATGGAACGACATCTAAGAGCGGCATCATTGCATTAAACAGAAAAAATAATGCTTGCGTGGTAAGCGCGTTCCCAAACCCTTCAACGGGTAATTGCGAATTGAATATTGAAACAGCTAATAAAGGCGACTATACCATATTTATTAATGATATGTCGGGGAAGGAATTGTATAGAGAAAAAGTACTAGTAGATAAAGAAGACTTTAAGCATGTATTTAACATTGCCGAATTTAAATGTGGAATGTATAATTGTATTCTCGAAAATGAAATAACCAAAGAGCGAGTAAATATTCGCATCATGAGACAATAAAAAAAAGAGCGGCCTTTAAGCCGCTCTTTTAGTTTTAAATTACATTGCAAATCTTTTCTCTGCTTCATCCCAGTCTACTACGTTCCACCATGCGTTGATATAATCAGGGCGGCGGTTTTGGTAGTGTAAGTAATAAGCATGCTCCCAAACATCTAAACCAATGATTGGAAATCCTTTTACTTCTGCAATATCCATTAACGGATTATCTTGATTAGGTGTGCTGCAAATTTCTAATTCGCCATTTGCATTTTTAATTAACCAAGCCCATCCTGAACCAAAACGAGTTGTTGCTGCAGCATTAAATTTTGTTTTAAAATCTTCGAAGTTGCCAAATGTTTTGTTGATTGCTTCAGCTAATGTTCCTTTCGGTTGTCCACCGCCGTTAGGTGATAAAATTGACCAGAACATAGAATGGTTGTAATGTCCGCCGCCATTGTTACGTACTGGCATTGGATATTTGCTGATGTTTTTGCAAATATCTTCGATACTTGCATTTTCAGCGTCAGTTCCTGCAATAGCATTGTTTAGGTTAGTAACATAAGCCTGGTGATGTTTACCATGGTGAATCTCCATTGTACGAGCATCGATATGTGGCTCTAAAGCGTCTAAGCTGTAATTAAGTGTAGGTAGTGTGAATGACATAATATGATTGTTTTAAAAATTATTTTCTTTTTTCTGATAAGCACTGTTTGAACATGGCTTCATATTCATCAGCAATTTTTTGCCAGTTGTATTCCTGGTCAATTTTTGTTTTGTTGTTTTGTATAAATGCTGTTCGCTTTGATTCAACTTCTGTTTTTCCATCTATGATGTTGGCCACACCTTGTGCATCATCAAAGTAAAACGCATTTTCTCCTAAGACATCTCTATTGAATAAATTATTGTGGGCCATGATAAAAGCTCCTGATGCCATGGCTTCTAATAATGATGGATTTGTTCCTCCAACGGAGTGACCATGGAAGTAATAACGTGAATGCCATCTTAAATTATCCAACAGATTTAAATTATAAAGTCCACCCAAAAAGCGGATACCCGTAGCGTTAGCATATTTCGTTTTAAGCAATTCGCCATAAGGTGTGTTATGATTTCCAATTACGAGCATGGGTTTATCCGAAGAAGATAACAGATAGCCATCTAAAATAGTTTCGATGTTGTTTTCTTTTTCAAGACGAGCCACCAGCATATCATAGTTGTAGGCGTCGAGTTGATATTCTTTCAAACAAGAAGTATCAGGACTATTGAATAAGGTAGCTCCGTAGGCAATAAAAGTAGAATCTTTCTGATAGGTATTTAAAAAGTAATTTCTGATTTCACGATTATCGCTTACCAGATAATCAGAATATTTCACGCCTAATTTCTCGAAGAATATGGTTAGCTTTTTAACTGACGGACTCCATTTATCACGTTTCCATTCAAGGCCATCCATATTAGTTACCCAAACCGATTTTCTTTTTCGAACAAAAGGAAAGAAGATCGAGGATGTTGCATAACCTAAAAACAGGAGGATATCAAATTTACTTTTAGATGCATGTCGCATACTTAAATAATCGTAAATAAAAACACCTGCTGATCCTATTTTTTCCTCTGGATTATAAATCTTTTGAATTTTTACTCCTTGAAAAGTAGGTTCGTTGTATTCATGATAATGTGGATTGTAAACAGTTACGTCATGTCCTGCTTTAACAAGCAACACAGCCACCATTTCGGCAAATTGTTCAAACCCTCCATAATTATTGGGAACTCCCCTCGAACCTATAATTGCAATTTTCATGTTAGCGAAAATAAAATTTATTTCGATAGAAAGGCATCCCAGCCTTGTGCTGAGAGAGGATGAACATTGTTTTGTTTATCTACAAAATGATATCCTGCATCTTTATGTGTAATATGTCCAACGATACTTATTTCTGCACGGTCTTTAATTTTTTCGTATTCGCTCATCGGAATAGTAAAAAGTAATTCGTAATCTTCGCCACCATTCAATGCCGCCATTGTTGCATCAAGCCCAAGCTCCATTCCTAGTTCGCGAGTTAAGTGATCGATTGGTAATTTCTCTTCATAAATCTGACAACCCACTGCTGACTGATGACAGATATGTAATATTTCAGATGCTAGTCCATCAGAAATATCAATCATAGAAGATGGTTGTAAATACCAGGTTTTAAATCGCTGAATAATATCTAAGCGAGCTTCAGGTTTCAATTGGCGTTCGAGGATATAATCAAACCCTTGAAGGTCAGGTTGAGCATTCGGATTTTCAAGAAAAATTTTCTTTTCACGGTTAAGGAGTTGTAGTCCCATATAAGCTCCGCCTAAGTCGCCCGTCACACAAATCAAATCATTTTCTTTAGCGTTATTACGATATACAATTTCTTGTGCAGGAGCTATTCCGATAGCAGTGATGCTAATTACCATTCCGCTTTGCGAAGAGGTAGTATCACCACCAACAAGATCAACACCGTATCGTTCGCAGGCTAGAAGAACGCCGCTATAAAATTCTTCAATAGCTTCTAGCGAGAAGCGATTAGAAATTCCTAATCCAAGCGTTATTTGCTTTGGAATAGCATTCATGGCGCATACATCGCTAATGTTTACCACCACTGATTTATAGCCTAAGTGTTTTAGTGGGCAATATGACAGGTCGAAGTGAACACCTTCCAAGAGTAGGTCTGTTGTTACAACTGTCTGACCTTCACCATTATCGATTACAGCCGCATCATCGCCAATTCCTTTGATGCTTCCAGATTGGGTCAGTTTAACCTGATTACGAATATGTTCTATTAATCCGAATTCCCCTAGGTTCTGGAGCTCGGTTCTGTTATTTTTATTTTCAAACATGGGGCAAAGATAATGAGAGAATTGGTCCGAGGGTCAATTGAGAGATTGAGAATGAAATCATATCAAAATATAATGGCTCAAAAACAGTGATTTAAATCGAGGCAAGAGAGCGACATTATACATTCACAAACCTTTATTATAATATTAAGAAATTGTTAAGTGGGGGAAGTAACATTATAAAAAAGTTAACTTCGCCCCATTAAACAGATTAAAATTATGTCAACATTTGGATTCTTAAAGTATTTCGTTCCTCAGGATCGTAAATTCTTCCCTCTATTTGATAAAGCGGCATCGAACGTTCACGAAGGTGGAAAAGCGATTTATGCTTTGGTAACAGCTGAAACTAGCGAAGAAAGAACACATTATCTACGCTTAATAGAAAAAATCGAACATCAGGGCGATGAAATTACGCATGAGATTTTTACAGAATTGAGTAAAAATTTTATTACGCCTTATGATCGCGAAGATATTCACCGATTAGTAACTGCAATTGATGATATTATTGATTTTATTCATGGATCATCTAAGCGAATCGAATTATATAAAATTGAAAAGTTTGATAATGATGTTATTAAGTTAGCTGAATTAATTGAGCACACGACAGATGAATTGCGTCGTGCAGTTTTAGAATTAAAGAATATGCAGAAGATGCGTGACATTACAGCATCATTAGTTCGTATTAATAGCATTGAAAATCATGCAGACGATATTTTTGATCATGCTGTAGCCAATTTGTTTGAGAAGGAAACAAATGCTGTGCAGATTATTAAGATGAAGGAGATTTTACAATCATTAGAAACAGCAACTGACAAATGTGAAGACGCTGCGAATGTGATTGAGTCTATTATGATTAAAATGGCTTAAGTCGAAAAACTATGCTTACATTATTAGTAATCGTTATTATTCTTGCCATTGTATTTGATTTTATCAATGGTTTTCATGATGCAGCCAACTCCATTGCAACGGTAGTAAGTACGCAAGTATTAAGTCCTGTAGCAGCTGTTATTTGGGCCGCATTTTTTAATGTGCTTGCATTTTGGCTATTCAAGCTACATGTAGCTGATACGGTATCAAAAACAGTCACCGGAGATATAACACTATATGTTGTACTTGCGGGATTAATTGCTGCTATTATTTGGAACTTACTTACCTGGTGGTTAGGAATTCCTTCAAGTTCGTCACATACTTTAATTGGCGGGTTTGGTGGCGCTGCTATTGCACACGGTGGATGGGATTGTGTTGGTTGGTACAAAGCGGGTAAAGCAGGTGTTGCATGGTACAATGGTGGGATGCCTTCAGGTGTTTTAGTGGTAATAGCATTTATTGTAATTGCTCCTGTTGTGGGGATGCTATTTTCCTATCTTATTTCAGTAATTACTTTACAAATATGTAGGAAAGTTCGACCATCTAAGGTGGATAAAGTGTTTCGTAAATTACAATTAGCATCGAGTGCATTGTTCAGTTTAGGACATGGAGGTAATGATGCACAAAAAGTAATGGGAATTATTTCTGCTGCATTAATCATTTACATGAAGCATTTAGAGTCGAAGGGTTTGGAAATACCTGATTGGGCGAATGTGATCCAAAAGGTTGATCCAAAAACAGGGAAAATGACAATTAAAGATATTCCAACATGGGTTGAAATTAGTTGTTATTCAGCTATCGGATTAGGAACCATGTTCGGAGGTTGGAAGATTGTAAAAACGATGGGTAGTAAGATCACGAAGTTAAGTCCATTTGAAGGGTTTTCGGCGGAAACAGCAGGTGCTGCTACATTATTTGCAACAAGTTCTATGGGTATTCCTGTTAGTACTACGCATACCATTACTGGATCTATTATAGGCGTTGGAATGATGAAAAGAGTTTCAGCGGTGAGATGGGGTGTTACCATTAGCTTATTGTGGGCATGGATATTAACCATTCCGATTTCTGGGTTATTAGCTGCTTTAACTTATTATGTGATTAAGTTATTTATTTAATTTCATTGTTTTAAGTTTTATAAAAACCCTGTGGTACTAATTACTGCAGGGTTTTCTTTTTCAGGCAATTCCGTTTTGGCAAGGTTGCAGAAATTTAGAAAACCGTTGTTGGTGAGGCCATCTTTGCCTCGTTAATTTTAAAAACAAACAACAACATGAAATCAAAAACTTATTATCAGCTGATCATGGATGCTAGTAGCAGCATGTCAGGCGTGCAAATCGAAACGCTAAACGCATTAAACTCACAGATTGAGTCTATTCGTAAAACAGCAGCAAAAAATCCAGAGCAAAAAATTTATGTATCACTTACCTTATTTGATACTGTAGTAAAAGAGGTAATTACTAATTCGGCTCCGAATTGTATTCAATTGTTAACCCGAAATCAATATCAACCTGGTGGATGCACAGCCTTATTAGATGCAATCGGATCACGCATTGCACTGTTGGAAGAAGTTGTTACACCGGAGGATGATGTAGTGATGGTTATCTTAACGGATGGAGAAGAGAACTCTTCACAGTTTTATAACTATGCACAGATTGCGAATAAAATTAAAACGCTTACAGACAAAGGAAACTGGTCGTTTTCATTCTTAGGAGCAGATATCGATGCATGGAGCATTGC
>CAINEC010000163.1 GCA_903847585.1 uncultured Bacteroidota bacterium | reverse complement strand
TCAATCTCAGTAAACAAGCGCTGATAAGGGATGTATTTGTATTCTCCATTCGAAATATACTTTGCTGTTCCTTGTCCTGCAATAATTACATTTCGCGGATTCCAAGTAAATTTATATCCCCACGGATTGTCATTTGATTCTGGCGCTACAAGTCCGCCTGTATATGATTTAAAAGAAGTGATTTCTCCACCTGCATTTTTAATACGATGAATAATTTCCATGGCCGACATATGGTCGATGCCTGGATCTAATCCGCATTCATTAAGTAATAAGATATCTGCTTCAATTGCTTTTTCATTTAAACTTTGAATTTCTTCAGAAACGTAACTTGCAGTTACCAGATTCTTTTTAAATCGTACGCAATCATGAGCTGCTAAAATATGTAGGGCAGGGGGCAGTAGCGATATTACTAAATCGGCATTTTGTAATTCTTTTTCGCGTTGCTCGATATTTTCAATTGAGAATTCAAAGGCAATGGCGTTGGGGTGGTTGTTTACTTTCTTTTGAGCTGCGGATAATGATAAATCACCTACTTTTAAAATAAAACCATCTGAAGTGGAGTTATTTAATAAATACTGTATCAGCGTTCCGGATGATTTTCCAGCCCCAAGTAAAAGAATTGTTTTCATACATTAAATGCTTCTGCGAATTTAGAAATTATAATGGAACACTATTATTATGAAGATTAACATGAATGTTATAAATTTGGAACTTCAAAACAATTAAAAATATGATTAAGAAAATTTTAGCCTTAGCCATCGTTGTTACATTCGGTTATTTTGCGAATGCACAAACAGCCAATTTGATTTTGTTTACTGAGAATGGTGAACAATTTACTGCGATTCTAAATGGAATCAGACAAAATTCAAGACCTGAGACAAACGTTAAAATTACAGGGTTAAATGCCGAGTATTACAAGCTTAAAGTAATTTTTGATAATAATGCTTTAGGTGAAAAGAATTTTAATATCAACTTAGCATTAGGAGAAGAAACAACTTATTGTATTAAGAAGAACAATAAAGGAGAATATGTTACTCGTTTTATGAGTAATGTTCCTTTGGATCAAGCACCATCTGCGCCTGCATCCCAAACTGTAGTTGTGTACAATGCAAATCCTGCAGCTTCAAATGCCAATACAACAGTTACTCACCAACAAACTACAACAACTACAACAAATGGTACTTCTAATCCTGATAATGTAAATATTAGTTTAGGAATTAATGTAGATGGTATGGGTGGTGGAATCAACATGAATGTTTCAGGAGCTGATTTAGATATGGATAATACCTCATCTGTTCATTCAACAACAACTACAACCACAACAACGACACATTCATCAAGTGGTTACGATTCTCATGCGGGTCACAATCATCCGCATAGCAATCCTGCGCCAGCTCCAGTTGTTTATTTACCTGGATATAATGGACCAATTGGTTGTCCAGTACCAATGTCGCCTAATGATTTCTCTGATTTAAAGAGAACAGTAAATTCAAAAACATTTGAGGATACTAAACTTACTATTGCAAAACAGGTGGTTTCATCTCAGTGTTTGCTAACTAATCAGGTTAAAGATCTTTTAGGTTGCTTTACTTTTGAGGCGAACAAATTAGAAATGGCTAAGAATTGCTACTCACATACATATGATATTGGAAATTATTTCAAAGTGAATGATGTGTTTACTTTTGAATCTTCAATAGATGAATTAAACGAATATATTGAATCAAGAAAATAATAAAAAGGCCTCTCAGGAGGCCTTTTTTAATACTTATGGATAAACAGCATTATTACATCAAATGGGCAGCAGCATTGGCTGCCATAGCAGTTTGCTTTGGAGCTTTAGGTGCACACACTTTGGAAAAAATATTAAGCGTCAAATCATTGGCCTCTTGGGAGACGGCCGTTCGATACCAGCTTTTTCATGCTGTTGTGATATTGATAATCGCTTTAAATGATCGTCTCATTTCAGAAAAAAGTGCACATCGAATCTTGAATTTATTTATTATAGGCGTCCTGTTTTTTAGCGGCAGTATCTATTTGCTTTCAACACAATCAATAAGTGGACTTCGCGTTCCCTTGTTAGGTCCCATAACACCAATTGGTGGTCTATTAATGATTGCTGGATGGATTATGTTATTTTTACAGAGCGTTAAATCAAAAAAACAATTAAAATGAGAACAATATTAGCGGCCAGTGCAATTCTTATCTTGGCATGTAATCCGTCAAAAAAAGCCAATTCGGTAACAATTACAGAAGTAGAAGAGTCTCAACGCGCAGAACAAACAGAAATGCCCCCAACCCCAACTCAAAAGAATATACGATTAGTGGTAACTTTCGCCAGCATAGGCGCTGG
>CAINEC010000162.1 GCA_903847585.1 uncultured Bacteroidota bacterium | reverse complement strand
GTGATTTTAGGAAAATATTGAAGGGAAAGTGATTTTGATTTGATAATTTGAAAATTTGATAGTTAATTATTTTGAGATTTATGAAAAGTATAATTTCTTTATTTCTATTTGTATTGCTTTCTAGTTCTTCATTCGCGCAACGACTTATGAACTCATCGCGCTCAACGATTGGGTATATTGAGAATGGAAGAGTGATGAATGCCTCTCGTTCTACAGTTGGATATATTGAAGATGGTCGTGTGATGAATAGCTCGCGCTCCACGATTGGTTATATCGATGATGATCGTGTAATGAATAGTTCGCGTTCTACAATTGGTTATATCGATGCTGATCGTGTGATGAATAGCTCTCGTTCAACAATCGGATATATTGAAGAGGGTAGAGTAACCAATAGCTCACGCTCCACGATTGGATATTTTGAAGATGTCAGAAGAGTAGATGCCGCTGCGTATTTCTTTTTCTTTTTTCGATGAATAGCAGCAGCTAAAAAGGCCATTCACCATTCTTTTTTGCTTTAATCAAATAAGCAATAATTCCTGTTGTAATTACAATCAATCCTGAATACATAAAAGTTATTCCGGTAGAAATAAAAATAGCAAGCCACATAATAATCGCAATAATTACTGGCAACGGATATAATGGCATTTTAAAAGGAAATGCAATGGTTTTGTTTTTTCGCATCATCATTAATCCGATTGCTTGTCCGATAAACTGAACAAGAATGCGCATGGCTAATATGGCTGTTATTACTTCTGTTAATTTAAATAGTAAACTAAAAAAGAAGGCGGTGATTCCTAGTCCAATTAATGCAACATGCGGAAAGTGTTTCGTTGGATGTAGTTTTGAAAATACTTCAAAGAATTCTCCTTCTTTCGCAGCTGCATAAGGTACTCGAGAGTAGCCCAACATCACCGCAAATAAACTTGCGAACGCAATCCATAAGATTAAAACAGTTCCGATTGTTGCTGCTGTTGTTCCGTAAAGTTTTTCTAAAAATAAGCTGACAATAAATTTCGATTCCGAAGCTTCTTTCCAAGGGATAACACTCACTACACTCATATTCATTAGTAAGTATAAAATCGCAATGCCAATAACTGAAAGCAACATACTACGCGGAATTATTTTCGCTGGATCTTTGATTTCACTTCCTAAATGACAAACATTGTAATAGCCTAAGTAACTATAAATTGTTTTTACGGATGCAGCACCTAAGGCAACTCCAAATAGTGCATTTACTTGTAATCCGTCATTCATCGCTTTAATCGGTTCAAATAAATGTCCGTTTTGCAAGCCACCCCAGATAATCCAAAGAATAGTTCCAACAACTCCTACCCAAAGTAAGGTGCTCATCTTTCCAATAGTGCTAATATTTCGGTATAGCAATGCCGTTAGTAGTATGACAACGCTACCAGATACCATCCGCGATGTTATATCATTCAATTCAACTAAATAGCCAGCGTAATACGAAAATCCAATAGCCCCACTAGCAATGACTAACGGCGCTTGTATCATCGTCTGCCAGGTATATAAAAATGACATTAACTTTCCCCATGATTTTTCTCCGTAGGCCGTGCGTAAAAAATAAAAACTGCCACCTGCATTCGGCAACGCTGCTCCTAATTCCGACCAGATTAATGAATCAACCAATGATAATAATGCACCAGCAATCCATGCATAAATAAACCAAGGGCCATACATTAGTTGGATAACAATTGGCAATACCACAAAAGGACCAATACCAACCATATCGATCATATTAATGGCTGTAGCTTGTAGTAGACCTAATCGGCGTTCGAGATGAACCTTATCATTTTGCATTTCCGAAAAATAGAAATAATTTTCAATTAAAGGCAGATTAATTACCTTTACAAAAATCATTTGTTATGTTATTAGTTTGCGACTCAGGCTCAACCAAGGCAGATTGGTTATTATACGACGGAAAAGAAGTGAAAGGTCCTTTTCATACTGTAGGATTTAATCCGCTTTTTCACTCGACTGAATTTGTATTTCATACCATGCAGGCCGCTTCCGATTTTAAAGAGTTTGCCGATAAAGTAACAGAAGTGAAATTCTTTGGAGCAGGTTGTTCTAATCCTTCAAGTAAAGAAACTGTCGCTGCTGGTTTGCGATCTTATTTCTTAAATGCGCATGTGTATGTAGAGCATGATTTATTGGCTTGCGCCTATGCAACGTGTGGAAATGAACCGGGTATTTCTTGTATTCTTGGAACTGGTTCTAATGCTTGTTGGTTTGATGGCAAAGAAGTCCACGAAGGAAATTTCGGATTAGGATATATTTTAGGAGATGAAGGAAGTGGTTCTTACTTAGGAAAGAAATTGCTTACGCATTATTTGTATGGCATGCTTCCTAAAGAAGTGTCTGAAGATTTTTATAATTCCTTCAAGCTTGATAAGGTGAGTATCGTGAATCAAGTTTATAAGCAACCTAATGCGAATGTATGGTTAGCGTCTTTTGCAAAGTTCATCGGTAAGCATCAGGAGAATCCTGCTATTTCAAAAATGATTCAGGATAGCTTCAGAGATTTTTTAACGATTACTGTTTGTAATTATCCTGACTATAAAAACAAGATTGTTCATTTTGTAGGATCAATTGCTTTTTTATATCAACGTGATTTAAAATTGGTAGCTGATTCGTTGGACATCAAAATTGGTAAAATTATCAAACAACCGATTGATGATTTGATGGAGTATTATATCCATCATTAATCATTTCAACTTAACACCTTCACCAACAAATGTACTAACGTTGGCGCCGTGACGAATTAAGTCGCGAACGATGGTTGAAGATACAGGTGCGTATTGCGGTGACGTGATCAGAAATACAGTTTCAATGCTACTCTCCACTGCGTGATTCATTTGTGCAATTGATTTCTCATATTCAAAATCGATAGCGTTGCGTAAGCCACGCAAAATATAATGCGCATGAATCGTTTTGCAAAACTCAACCGTTAATCCGTCGTAAGGCATTACTTCCACCTGCGGATATTCTTTCAAACTATCTTTTACAAATTGAATACGATCGTTTATAGGAAACATATAATTCTTCTGTGAGTTGTTTCCAATCCCAACAATAATTTTATCAAATAAATCAAGTCCTCTTGTAATAATATCAACATGTCCTTTTGTAATAGGATCAAAACTTCCTGGGAATAAAGCGATTTTCGACATAGTATTTATTTTAATTATTCGAAGAATGTAAAGCTAACAAATCCATACTTTCTGGTTTGTAAATAATGGGGCAGCTGACTAAAATCAACTTCCGAAGAATGTTCTAAAATAAAAACACCATTCGGTTTTAATAATTGATTTTCAAAAATAAGATTTACTAATTCACTCGCAGGTGTTTCTGCGTATGGTGGATCAGCAATAATGATATCAGCTTGTTTTTTACTGTTGCTTAAGTAGGTCAACACATCTGATTGAAGTACTTTTAATGAAGCACTAATGTTTAATTGCTGCGCGGTTTTATTCATATAATTGCAGCAATGCGAATCTTTATCAATGGCGGTAATATCACTACATCCACGAGAGGCAAATTCAAAACTCAAATTACCTGTTCCTGCATATAAATCTAAAACAGCAATCTTTTCAAATGAATAGTAATTATTCAAGATGTTAAACAATCCTGTTTTAGCAAAATCAGTAGTAGGCCTCACCGGTAAGTTACTCGGTGCAATTAGTTTCTTACCTCTAAATTGTCCGCTGATTATACGCACAGTATCTGAGAAAATAATAAGTGATATTGAGAAGGCATCAATTGGTCAAAGCCATAAGAATATTCAAGGTTCTCGGGCTTATCACCAAGCATTAAATAGCGAATGTACTTTTGAGCAATTAACCAGGCAGATGAATTTCGTTCAATCTCTCCGAAAACAATTACTTGATGTACATCAGGATTTAATTGCAATTGCTCCATCACATATAGCAAGTAGTAAATAAAGTCTTCACCTGTTTGATGTTCAAATGAATTACAGAATAATAACTCATTTCCTTTGCAAACAACAACATCCATAGAGTGCTTTCTAACGTTGACCATTACCGCAGGATACTGACGATGCTTATTGTTCATCAGATGCATTTCAATAAAACTCGATAATGAATTAACTAAAGAGGCACCACTGAAATAAGTGGATATCGCTGAATTAAATTCCAACGGAATGCTGTACGTTAAATGTGTATTTGCAATTGGAAGGAAGTCGGAGTAAACAATATCAGAATGTTTCAATCTGCTCACCAATGACAAGCCATCGCGCATATTTTCTCTGCTGAATAATGGATCAGGAGTTAATGCACAGGCATTGGTCTGAATTGAAAGTACTTTTTTCGATGGATTATAATTTCGAAGAATATCATCCGAAGCAAAAACAGTTTGAAAAAACTCCGCTGATTTACCCGAGCCCATTAAGATGTGATAGTCTTTTAGAACTACGGCTTTATTGCGCAATTTATCCAGGATGAAATAACTAAACTGATGGTCATCAATGTTAGCAAACAACACCCCATTATCAACCATTCCGTGTTCGAATGATTCATCAATGATTTGTCGTTTTAAATTAACCTGAATTCCTGTCATTTCCATGATTGTCCAAAAATAACAATTACTTATGATTACTTTTGTCATTCCAGTAATTTTTATCCATGAATTCAGCTCTTGTTTCTAAAATCCGTAATCTGCTTCATGCTTCTATGGAGCTGGTACCTACAGAAGGGCAATCGAAATTCATAGAAACATTTAGTCGCTTTGCTGCGGATGAGTCGGGTGGGATTTTTATTCTGAAAGGTTATGCAGGTACAGGTAAAACAACGATGATGTCGGCTGTGACGCGCGTATTTAACAATATTGTTTTATTGGCTCCTACGGGAAGAGCGGCAAAGGTTTTATCGAACTATACAGGTAAAGCAGCTTATACGATTCACAAGCATTTGTATATTCCGGCTACGACTTCCGATGGAAGGATGTGGCTTCGTCCTGCAGAGAATAAATTTCATAAAACATTGTTTATTGTCGACGAAGCCTCGATGATTCCTGATGCGGCCATTGATGATGAAGGCGCTGTTTTTCCTGGTGTTAATTTGCTTACGGATTTAATTAGTTACGTTTATAGCGGACCTGGGTGCCGTTTGATGTTGGTGGGAGATACTGCTCAGTTACCGCCAGTGCATTTCGATACGAGTCCTGCTTTGGATGCTGATCACTTAAAATATCGCTTTCGGCGCGAGGTTTATCAAACGGAATTGACCGAAGTAGTTCGTCAGAAAAACGATAGCGGAATCTTGTATAACGCTACCCATATCCGTGAACACATTCGAGAGGAAGATGAGCATATTGAGTTCGACTTGAATGGCTACAAAGATATTGTTCGAGTAACGGGCAATGATCTGGTTGATTTAATGCATTCGGTTTATAAGGAAGAAGGGAACGAGAATGTGCTTTTAATCACGCGAAGCAATAAATCGGCTATTCAGTACAACCGTTTGATTCGATTTAATCAGATGTGGATGGAGAATGAAATTGATGCCGGCGATCAGTTGATGGTGGTAAAAAATAATTACCATTGGATTGATGAAGAGCATCCTGCTAATTTCATTGCGAATGGTGATATTATTGAGGTTCAAAAAATTCATCGTTTCGAAGATGCTTTTAATTGTCGTTTTGCTTTAGCTACAATTAAGCTCAACGATTATCCCGATGAACCCGCAATAGAAGCATATCTGTTATTGGATACGTTGAGTAGCGAAGCACCTGCATTAACAAAGGATCAGCAGAATAAACTTTACAATGCCTTACAGGATTACTATGCTGCCGAAGAACCAGATAAGCGTAGACGAAGTGCGCTGATTCGAAAGGACCCTTATTACAATGCGCTTCAAATTAAATTCGCGTATGCTGTGACGTGTCATAAGTCGCAAGGCGGACAATGGCCGGTGGTATTTGTTGATCAGGGATATTTTACAGAGGATATGCTCAATATCGAGTATCTCCGCTGGCTTTACACTGCCATTACAAGAGCTTCAAAAAAGGTGTATCTATTGAATTTTTCCGATTCCTTTTTTCAGAGTTAGTAAGAGCAAATTCGTTGAAAAATCGCTTTCGGTTTTTCACAATCGTATTATTCATTCCCTTATATTTAGCCATTGAAATTTTCGAATGAGTCAGCCAATAATTGAAGTAAAAAACATTTTTAAATCGTATGGGGATTTGCCTGTATTGAAAGGCGTTAACATGTCGGTTAATAAAGGCGAAGTGGTTTCCATTGTTGGTGCAAGTGGAGCAGGGAAGAGTACCCTAATGCATATCATTGGCACACTCGATCAGGCAGATAAAGGTCAAGTGATTATTGATAACAAAGACCTTTCGGTTTTAAGAGGTAAATCGTTATCGGATTTCAGAAATAAGCATATCGGATTTGTATTTCAATTTCATCAGTTATTGCCTGAGTTTACAGCCATTGAAAATGTATTGATGCCGGCTTGGATTGCAGGGGAGAAGGAGTCTGCTGCTGAGCAAAGAGCAAAAGACTTATTGAAGCGAATGGGACTTCATGATCGAATAAATCATAAGCCATCCGAACTTTCAGGAGGGGAACAACAACGTGTGGCTATTGCAAGAGCATTAATTAATAATCCTGCAATTATTCTTGCTGATGAGCCTTCGGGAAATCTGGATTCTGCTAATGCGAAACAGTTGCATCAGTTGTTTTTTGAATTGAGAAACGAAATGAATCAAACCTTCGTTATTGTTACGCATAACAATGAATTGGCAGATATGGCTGATCGAAAATTAACAATCAAAGACGGAATTATTTAATCTGAAAGAAGTGGGAATATCAATCATAACCGAATACTCAATTGCATTTGTTTTTGTCTGCCTTGCCTTAGGAGGATTCTTTACTTATCTGCTTTATAGAAATAGTACCTACGCAAAGGATTTACCCAAAGCATTGTTTTATACAGTAACAGGAGCTCGCTTTTTACTGATTAGTTTTTTATCCTTCCTTTTACTCGGACCAATGCTTAAAGTGATTACTCGAGAAGTAGAACGTCCGATTGTAATTGTTGCAGTCGACAGAAGCAAGTCGATGGCAAATACGAAAGATTCAGCTGCGGTCATTGAAACGATTAAAAAATTCCTAGACAAATCAAATGCTGATTTACCTGCTGAATATGACTTGAAATTACTTTCATTCGGTGATCATGTGAGAGAAAACACGAACGAATCGTTTACAGATAAGGCTACTGATTTTACTTCGTTGTACGATGCTATCGACATTAAATTTGCGAATAGAAATGTTGGAGCAATTGTCATTGCCAGTGATGGGATTTATAACGAAGGAAGCAATCCTGTTTATGGTCCTGATCGAATAAAGGTACCTATTTATACACTTGCTTTTGGTGATACTACTATTCGAAAAGATGCAGCTATTGCAAGAGTGAACATTAATAAAGTAGCTTTATTAGGAAACAGTTTTCCAATAGAGATTTTGTTAGATGCAAAGCAATGTGCTGGAAATAATCTTTCGCTGACGGTTACCGAAGATACTACGCAAGTGGTATTTACGAAAACGGTTTCAACCACTTCAAACGATTTCAGATTGAATGTTCCTTTGTTTTTAGATGCTAAGAAAAAAGGGATTCTTCGTTACCGAATTTCAATTAATAAATTAGATGGTGAAGTCACTTATTTGAATAATACAACGGATGTTTTTATTAATGTAATTGAAAACAAACAAAAAGTATTAATCCTTTCTTCAGCACCTAATCCTGATATTGCGGCGTTAAAGAACGCTATCGAATCAAGCATTAATTACGAGGTAATTTCTTCGCCTGTTGCTGAATTTACTGGACGTGTAAGTGATTATAACCTTTGTGTTTTACATGGATTACCTTCAAAGAACAACGCTGCTTCCAGTCTTATCGATAATTTGAAAAACGCGGGCGTTCCACTATGGTTTATATTGAGTTCTAATACGGATATCAATACCTTAAATAATCTATCTGTTGGATTACAAGTAGCCAACAATCGTGGTAGTATGCAAGATGTGTATCCGAGTGTTTCCAACGCATTTTCACTATTTACTTTTTCTGAATTGTTAACGGATAAAATAAAGGAATGGCCTCCATTATCATCACCTTTTGGAGTATATACAATGAAAGGAGGTTCATCAGCTTTACTAAATCAGAAAATAGGAAGCATTACTACGACACAGCCATTGATGGTATTTAGCGAGCAAGGGAATTATAAGTCCGTTGTGTTAGGTGGCGAAGGATTATGGCGCTGGCGCTTGGCCGATTACAATTCAAACGGTAATCACGATTTAAGCAATGAGTTAATTCTTAAAACGGTTCAGTATCTAAGTGTGAAAGATGATAAGTCGCCATTTAAAGTAAATGTCAAGAATGCATTCAAGGAAAACGAAGCTGTTGTTATCGATGCGGAGTTATACAATGAAAGTGGTCAGTTGACGAATGTTCCAGAAGCTAAAATTACGATTACCGATCAGAATAAAAAGCAATTCCCTTATGTATTCTCTAGAACAGAGAAAGCATATACTTTGAATGTTGGTCAGTTTCCCGTGGGTAAGTACACGTATAAAGCAGAAGTTAAATTAGGTGATAAGCTTTTTAATCGTTCAGGTGAGTTTAGCGTTAATGCCTTGCAGTTAGAAACCGTAAATACAATTGCTAACCATCAAATTTTAAATTCAATTGCAACGCGCAGTGGTGGTAAAATGTATTCAGCAGCAAATTATCAAAACCTAATTGATGATTTGAAAAAGCAGGAGGACTTAAAACCAATGTCGTATACTCGAAAAAAGATGGAAGATATGATTGACTTTCCTTGGGTATTTTTCACGTTGATTTTACTTGTTTCAACTGAATGGTTTATTAGAAAACGTTCAGGAGGTTATTAATTATTTCCAATCTGAACAGACTTGCCCAAGAAATAAGGTGATTTATGCAAGATGTATAAATCGAGAAAAACTTTTGTGCGTGCAAAATACTCTCTTATATTAACCGCCAAAGAAAATTCCGGGTCAGGGTCTTTTGCATTGTAAGCAACAGCATTCATTTCATAAAAATGCGCAATGAATAATGCTCGCTCATTATGGAACTCTTGAGAAATAATGGTAACATCATTTTGTCCAAATACTTTTTTACATCTAACTACAGAGTCCAATGTTCTAAATCCAGCAAAGTCCATGATGATGGAAGAGTCAGGAATTCCCATTTTCATTAACTCGCGTTTCATTTCACGAGGTTCGTTATAGGTGTAAAATCTATTGTCACCACTCACTAACACATATTTAATTTTTCCTGCAAAGAATAAAGAGGCCGCTGCTTTAATACGATTATAGAAAAATGGATTGGGTTGTCCATTTTTCATGTGACGACTTGTGCCTAAAACAAGTCCTACTTTGTTTTTGGGGATAGCATTCAAGTCTGAATAGATTTTGCCTTTTGAAAAATGATTAATCTGATAATTGCTATAATACAATAAACCTCCAGCAATAATCACGAGGTTGGTAAAAATAATAACCACCACCTTGCTGGTAAGGAATTTTAAATAGTGCAATTTGTTATTCGGGTTAATCACTTTGTTTTAATTGTTACACGAAGATATAACTATTGAACGTGTAAATTTATTTCGTTTGATAAGGAAAGTTTATAACACATCTAATAAAGATCTTCCAATACTTCTGTTTCTTAACTCGATAATTAGTAGAAGGTAAACTATTGAATAAAATAGATAGGGGATGCAGGCTTTAAATGAATCAGAAAAATAATATCCTCTTTTATTATCCGACATATTAAACAAATTAAAACGGAAATAAGATGCATTGCTAAATAGCGTTTTCCATTTCCGATGAATAAGCCATTTGTGATAAAAGGTCAATCCAGCCATAATGATGAATGATAGAATCAAATTAATGGATTGAAAAGTTAAACCAGTGATAAGTAGAAACTCTCCAAATAATCGAGGGTGATTGATGGCCGAATAAATCCCCACTTTCTCCTGGTCTTGGTTAGCTTTTTCATCATTAAAGGACATAAAAACAACAAATAATCCGATGATAATCAGCCATGCTGAAGCAAAGAGGATAGCATCGGTTGTTACATGATAAATTGACCCAATTCGGGAATTAAAAGCCCCGTAAACACCGCCCAAAGAACAAATTATCCACAAAAAAGGTGGGTAGGATTTATCCGTTTTCCCTCTTAAATTGAAATTCTTGAACATGTTAATTGATTGTTAGTATATTTTCTTGGAACTTATTGAAATTTAGCTATATTTCAGCTCAGCATTATAGAATATTATATAAATCTTTAAACTATTCGCACTATGGCGAAGAATTCAAAAGTTGCCAATAAAAAAGCAACGAAGTCAAAAGTAAATAAAGCACCGGCAAAGAAAAAGCCTGCAACCAAAAAAGTGGTTTCAAAAAAAGCACCTGCTAAGAAGGTTGTTAAGAAAGTTGCAAAGCCCGTTGCTAAAAAGAAAGTAATAGTAAAGAAGTCTGCTAAGTCCGCTTCAAAAAAGAAAGTGGCAACAAAGAAAGTTGTTGCTAAAACGGTAAAGAAAGTAGTCAAAAATACAACTAAGCCTGCGCCAAAAAAGAGTACTGGTGCTAAACCAACTAAAACAATAGCTAAAAAAGCGACTCCAGTAAAAGTTGCAAAACCAGTTGCTAAAAGGGCCTTAGAAAAAAATGTTGTCAAGAAATCCGTTGCTCAACCTACAGTTAAATCGGTAGCAGTAAAAAAGACGGAAAAGGTTAAATCGATCGACAAAAAATCGGCTGAAGTTAAACCTCAAGTTGTCACAAAAAATACAAAGGTTGTTCAGAAACCAGTTCCATCAAAGTCTGATGCAAAAACGAAAGGGAAACCTGCAACAGAAGAAAAAGTAGAACCACTTCAAGCGAAAGCGGCGAAAGTAATAAAGGAGCTTGAGGAGACGATGGACTTAAGTAAAGTTCGTCCTCGTTTACAAGCAGGCTCACCACCGCCAAAGCCAATCCGTCATAAGGAACCTCCTTTAAAGTTAGTTGAGCCAACCAATACATTAAAACAGAAATATTCGTTGGAGTTTGAATTTCGTTCTTCTCCAAAAATTTTATTCAATACTATTTCAGATGCAAGTGGTTTAGCCGGTTGGTTTGCTGACGAAGTACAAACGAAAGATGATATTTATACTTTTTATTGGGATCAGGGTTCATCACAAGCTAAAATGGTGGCTATGCAAGAGCCTCGTTTAATTCGCTTTCAGTGGCTCGAAGATACTGACGGTACTTATTTTCAGTTTGAAATTAAGGAAGATGATATCACTGCCGATGTAGCATTAATCATTACTGATTTTGCACTGAAAGCAGAGCGTGAGACGCAAATCAGATTATGGGAATCGCAAATTCAACAATTGAAAATGTTTGTTGGTAGTTTATAAAACTACTTAGCTATAAAGTGAGATTGTAAGTTAAATTGCAGTCTCACTTTTTTATTCGTATTAACTCAGCAGTTAGGCAACATCTATTACCTTTGCAATCCATCATTGTAACAGTGAAAAAATTACACAAACTAGTTTTATCTTCTTTTGTAGGACCCTTCATCCTGACATTTTTTATTTCGCTGTTTGTGTTGTTAATGCAATTCTTGTGGAAGTATATTGATGATTTAATTGGGAAAGGGTTAGAGCCTTGGGTCGTTGGAGAATTACTATTCTATACATCTGCAAATCTGGTTCCTTTAGCTTTACCATTAGCTATTCTCGTATCGTCTATTATGACCTTCGGGAATATGGCGGAGCACTTCGAAATTACAGCAGCAAAAGCAGCTGGGATTTCGCTACAGCGATTAATGCGCCCATTGTTTTTTATTGCGCTTGTCATCAGTGTTGGAGCATTTTTCTTTTCTAATAACGTCTTGCCCTATACGAACTTGAAAATGGGTTCTTTGTTATACGATATTCGTCAACAGAAACCTTCGTTATCTATTCGTGAGGGAGCGTTCTATAACGGAATTGATGGATACAGCATTAAAGTAGGAAAGAAAGGCAAGGATGGTAAAACGCTTTACAATGTGATGATTTATGATCATACCGCTGGAGAGGGCAATAAAAAGGTGGTCATTGCAGAGTCTGGCATGATGCAAACGGCTAACAAAGACAAATATCTAATTCTGACTTTGAATAAAGGTGCTGTGTATGAGGAGCAGAATAAAATTAAAAACGGATTTGATCATCACCCGCTCATGCGAAATGCTTTCGAGTCGTATAAGATTCGGTTTGATCTTTCTTCTTTTAAGTTAAATCGTACAAATGAGGATTTGTTTAAAGGTGGACATCAGATGATGAATATGAAACAGCTGGATGCTTCCGTAGATACTTTTCAAACAGATCTTAATAAGCGATTGAAAGATGTCAATAATAATTTAAAGCCTTACTTCTTTTTTGTTCGAGATACCATCGATGTTTTTGCTAAGATGAATTCGGTGCCAGCTTCCAATGTGTTTTCAGAAAACAATAAGGTATATCAGACCATGGCCTATGAAAATGCAATGAATCAGGCCCGTTCTATTCAGGCGTATATGAACGGAACCTATGAGGATTTAGATGGCCGATATTATAATATCAATAAATACAAAGTCGAGTGGCATCGTAAGTTGACATTGTCGGCAGCATGTTTCATTTTGTTTTTAATTGGAGCACCTCTTGGAGCAATTATCAGAAAAGGCGGTATGGGGTTACCGTTAGTAATCTCCATCATCTTCTTTTTGATTTATCATGTAACGAGTATTACAGGTGAGAAAATGTCGAAAGAAGGTGTAATTACGCCATTAACTGGAATGTGGTTATCAGCGTTTGTGTTATTGCCAATAGGAATGTTCTTGATTTATAAAGCTACGCACGATTCAGCTTTGTTCGATAGAGATGCTTATAGGAATCTGGGAAAGAAATTTGTTTTATTATTCAAGAGGAAATAGATGAAGGTTTTGCAATTGTGTTTAAAAGTTCCTTTTCCTCCTAATGATGGCGGACGTATAGCGATGTATAATATGCAAAAGTCCTGGTGGAGTAATGATGTACAAGTAAAGGTGCTTACGTTTAATACGATTAAACACCCAGTTCAATTAGATCAATTACCATCGGATTATTTGCAAAAATCAACTATTGAAGGTGTTTTTCTCGATAATCAGGTGAAAGTTGTTGATGCATTAAAAGCGCTTTTGAACGGAGAGTCATATAATATCAAACGATTTATTTCTGAAGAATTCACAGATAAATTGAAGGCAATTTTGCAACGCGAAACTTTTGATGTGGTGCAATTGGAAAGTTTATACATGGCTCCTTACATTGAGACTATTCGTCAATTTAGCAAAGCAAAGATTGTATTTCGTCCTCATAATATCGAGCATAAAATTTGGGAGCGATTAGTAAAAAATCAAATCAATCCAATCAAGAAAACATACCTCCGCATTTTAACCAAGCAATTAAAAAAATACGAGCAAAGTGTTTTGAATAAAGTAGATCTGTTGCTCCCGCTTACTTGGGAAGATGCGCAGGAACTAACGAATATGCATTGCCGTAAATCGATGATGGTATTGCCAATTGGGGTTGATGTAAATGATTATCCGATGGTGCCTCCACCGAATAACACAGTGATTTTTCATTTAGGTGCAATGGACTGGCTTCCCAATGTGGAAGGGGTGAGATGGTTTGTCCGTAAGGTTTGGCCATTAGTTTATTCGAAAAATAAAAATGTCCAATTACGATTAGCAGGTAAAGGAATGCCTGCTGATTTATTAAAGCTTAATAGCGATTCAATTCAGGTGAAAGACTGGGTGGAAGATGTCAATCGTTTTTATGCGAACGGGCAGATTATGGTGGTACCGTTGCTAAGTGGAAGTGGAATGCGCGTTAAAATTATTGAAGGCATGGCGCTTGGAAAGGCGGTTGTCACTACGAGTATTGGGTTAGAAGGAATCCTTGCAACTGACCGTCGGGAGGTATTAATCGCCAACGAACCAGCTGAATTTGCTGATCGAATTCTCGAATTATTGGACCAACCAGAGCTAGTAAAATCGCTTGGAGTTGCGGCGAGAAAGCTTGTCGAAGAACGTTACGACCTTCATTTTTTAGGAATAAAGTGGAAAGAGTTTGTTCAAAATAATTAAAAAAGATTTTGGATTCCATAAATCAATTCGTTATAAGTTGCTTATATTCAATTATTTGGATATTTTTCAGCAGTGCGCTTTTTTTTTCATAAAATTCCTTTCAAAAAAAGGTGTTTTATAAGGGATAATTTGTTAATATTGCAACCCCAAAATGTGGGTAAATAACAAGCATCATGAACTTACTTCAAATAGCTGAACAAAACAGCATCGAATTAAAGCAATGGCCTGATTTCAAAGCAGGAGATACAATTACGGTTAACTACAAAATTATCGAGGGTAACAAAGAGCGTGAGCAGTTGTTCCAAGGTGTAGTTATTCAACGCAAAGGAAGCGCAGCAACAGAAACATTTACAATCCGTAAAATTTCTGGTGGTGTAGGTGTAGAGCGTATCTTCCCTGTAAACAGTCCTAAAATCATCAGCATCGAAGTAAACAAGCGTGGTAAAGTACGTCGCGCACGTATCTTCTATCTACGTGATCAAATCGGTAAGAGTGCTCGTATCAAAGAAAGAAAAGTTAACACAGCAAAGTAATTTTGTGTTCATAGTTATAGAAGGCCTCTCGGAAACGGAAGGCCTTTTTTATTGGATGTATCTTTTTAGCCATTTTTATCGTTTATATTTGAGTAATGAAATTTAGAGTAATACTTGTGTTATTGTTTGTAATCTGTTTGAAGGCAGGAGCTCAGGATTTTAGTATTGAGCGACTCTTCAGAAAGGACAATTCAAGTAGTAGCGTTTATGCTCTTAAAATTACAAACGTTAGTAACGATAGTATTATCGTGTTGCATGCACAGGAGGCTCAATTTCCGCCATTCATCAATGCGTATAAATGGGACGAGCTAAAAGGTACCAAGGGGAAATTAGTTATTCACTTTGGCAAAACATCCGACGAATTAAATCCAGAAAAATACCGTGCGACCAAGTCGTTAGCTCCTCAAGAAACCATCAGCATTTATTTTTCATTGCCTGCTAAATTTGATAATGCCACTAAAGAGGTGGAGCTTTGGTATTCCTTCCTTGATAAAAAATACCTGGATGAATTTAAAAAGGCGCAGGTAAGCAATTCTTCAGATGCAATTCGTAAGTGCAAAACATTAAAAGAAAAGCACGGACGCGTTGTTCATCGATTCGTCGCTTTTTAACAAACTACTATTCAAATAATAAACTGATTTTTTCATCGTTTATTAGTTTGTCATTAAAATTCATTTTATATTTACAAAAAAGCAGGTCATTTATGAATGTAGATTTTCATTTATCTCCGGAAGTAGAAGAAGAAGTACTCGTTGAGACGTTAACCGAAAATTCGAAGTCGATTGTATTATACAACGACAATCACAACACGTTCGATTGGGTGATTAACTCGTTAATATCAGTGTGTGATCACCACCCTGAACAGGCTACGCAATGCAGTTTTATTGTGCATTACAAGGGCAAATGCTCGGTCAAAGAGGGGGACATGGACAAATTAAAACCGATGAAAGATGCATTAATTGATCGTGGGTTAAATGCTACAATTGAATAATGGATTTTTCTACGGTGTTTTCACTTGTACTAATTGGGGTTAGTTTCTTAAGTTTTTTAATGTATGCCGCGCAGAACTCATTTAAAGGGTATTTGGCATTCTCAATTATTGTCTTTGTCTTAGCTGATATTTGGATTGCTGAGGATATCGGATTTATCGGAGTTGTGATCTTATCTGTGCTGTATGGAATCGTTTTGTTTCTATTATGGACAAAATATAGGACCAAGCTATTCCAGTGGTGGTCTTCCATTTCTGGCTTTCAAACGGATATGTCGGATGTTACTCTAGGCGATTCAGCAAGTACCATTACCTCCTTGAAAATGGATGGTTCTTTAAAGTATAAGGGGCAGAAGTATTATGCAAAAACATCGGGTATTGGTATTCCTGCTAATTATTCAGTAACGATAGAAAGAATCGAAGGACATTATTTGATCGTTCGACCAAATTAATTCGAAGTTTTTTATCGCTATCCTTGATAAAACATATTTTTTTTCTACATTTGCAATCCCAAAGAAAAATGGTTTCGTAGCTCAACTGAATAGAGCATCTGACTACGGATCAGAAGGTTAGGGGTTTGAATCCCTTCGAGACCACTAGTGAATCAATCATGAACCCTGAGATTTATCTCAGGGTTTTTTATTTATTGGCTATTTAGTCAAGCTAGCTTGAAGCTAAATAGGTCAAATAAATAAAAATACGCAAAGCGTACATGATTGATTTGGACCTCGGGTAGAAGGGATGATGGTTTTACCATCATCCCTTTATTTTAATAGCATAGTTTACTCGAAATTAAATTGCTTAAATAAAAAAAGGCACGGCCTTCATGATTGATTTGGACCTCGGGTAGAAGGGAGACGCGGAAGTGCGAATCCCTTTCACATTTTAGCCAAGCTCAAATGAGTCAAAATAATATGTGATTAAACAGGTCTCTTTTTAAGCGCATCAGACTTGAGATAGTTAATACTAAACTGTAAAAAATCATTTTAAATGTTAATTTCTTATCACCACAAAAAAAATCCCGAAGCATGGCCTCGGGATTTTTTATATCAACTTTAAATCTTATTTCTTCGTTTTTCCTTTTACTGGTTTTTCGTTTTCGAAGGTCACTATAAACGCATCTGTAAAGCCAGCCTGAATCATTGTTTCTTTGAGATTCTTAGCAGATTCATAACTTGATTCGCTGCCTACAAAGTACTTTAACCAGCTCTCTTCACCATATGAAGTAAGCATTTCTGTATCCGTCATCATTGATAGATTCTTTTCTACAACGTCTTTAGAAAGTTTGTTAAATGCTCCAATCTGTACTTTATATTGGATCCCTTTGTTAATCACTTTTTCTACCACTTTTACTTCTTTTTTAGCGTTCAATGGCTCGTACGACATTCCTCTGATTTCACTTCCATCAGTTGTGTTTCCTCCGCTAGCTGTTAAGTTTTCATCCACTGATCCAACTTCGGTTAATCGTAAATTGCTTATGGCTAAATCTTCTGAGCCGGTTTTATTACGATTCAAATAAATGTTCTGAATATAACTTCTGTCATTAAACTCTCCGAAGCGAACAGTTTCTGATTTAATCTGATATCCTTTTACTTCAACACTGTAATTGTAAGCACCTGTACCTGGAAGTTCAATGCTATACTCGCCTGTGTTAATATCTGTATTAATAATAGCAATGTAATCAGGATTGTTGTTTTTAGTGATTGTGATTACTGCTTCTTTTAAGGTAGGCTCTCCAATACATTTGAATTTACCTGTCACCGCAATACTTAATTCCTCAGGATTCATATAAGGAACTTTCATTACTGTTACTTTGCCTTTAGCTGCATTACGCTGACTTGTTACATATGCAAACTGATCAACGCCAGATGAAACAAAACAGTAGTCGTCATCGGGAGAGTTAACAGGTGATCCCATATTCTCAGGCTTACCCCATTTTTTAGATTCACTGTTGTAAACAACTTTGAAAATGTCTAATCCACCAGTTGATTTATGACCGCGGCTACTGAAATATAAAACCCTTCCATCTGAATTACAGGTTGGGTATAGTTCATCTTCGTTTGTATTGATAGATGCATCTAATTTAATAGGAGTACCCCAGTTTCCGCTTAGGTCTTTTTCAACACGATAAATATCCTTGCTTTTTCCTTCTTTCGTTGCGCTGAAATACATTACGCGACCATTCGCACTTAAAAAGATAGTAGGTTTATCTTCTTTAACAATTTTGCTGTCTTTAATAATATTATCAGGCATGCTTAAAAGTTTACCTGCATCAGCCGTAAATTCATATTTCGAATAAAAATTGTTAGCCTCCGTATTATCGTCTTCCAAAATTTCAGAAAGCTGATTAGAGTCTAAAATACTTTTAGCATTCATTACCATAGCAATATGCGTATCGATATTGAATGGATCGTTTTGCTTCTTACCTATAATTATTGCGTATTCAGAAAAGGCCTTCGCCGCCTCATCGAAACGATAGGTAAGGTGACAAGCCCTTCCGTAGTAGTAGTAAATATCCTCCGGACTTCTATCATCGTCCATCGCTTTCTTTAAATAGGGCAATGCAGCTGATTTGTCTGCATCGATGATTAACGCACAAATACCATAATAGTAATTGTACTTGTAGTTGTTTGGATTCTTGCTTAGCAATTGAGAATACTGAATTGCAGCTTTTTCATATTGCTTTGCCAGATATAGTTTTTCAGCAGCCTTGGCTTGCTCGCCTTCGGTCATGCCGTTAGAAAAAATGGCTTTCTTATCTGATGACGTGGCCATCGATAAGTTGGTACCTGAAACTAAAATTGCATAAGCAACGGTAACGGAAAGTAGAATCTGTCTCATAGGACTTTGTTTTAAAATTCAAAGCTTTCTACGGACCTGATAACTAAACGGTTTCAGAATTTATAAAGTAATTTTATTTAGAAGTATGCTTCTATTGATTAGCATAAATGATTGAAAAATAGTGCTTTGTTCGACACTACTCACAGATTGCTTAGAAATGTTAATTACTTTTTTTTGATAAAAAGCCGACTTTTGATTCTTCATTCTTAAGAAGTCGCTCGATGTTTTTCTGATGAGTTATGAAAACTAAAATGCAAACAAAGATTGCGAAGATGTTCAGACTTGGTATCGATTCGTGATAAATAAACATTACCGATGCAGGAAAAGATAAGGCCGCCAGTAATGAACTAACCGACACATAATGTGTCAACAATAATGAAATAGTGAATATACCTGCACAAATTCCAGCAGCGCCTAAATGCACCGCGCATAAGATCCCTAATAATGTCGCGACACCTTTACCACCTCTGAATCCCGCGAATAAAGGATAGATATGACCGATTAAAGCGGCCATCGCTAAGCACAATTCTAAATTCATGAACTGCTGCGTATTGGGGTAGTATTTAGAGGTTAGCCAAACTAATTTAACAGCTAAAAAGCCTTTGAATATATCAATAAATAAAACTGGGAATCCTGCCTTTTTACCAAGAACCCGAAAGGTGTTGGTAGCTCCCGCGTTTCCGCTTCCGTAATCACGTACATCAATATTGTACATCATTTTTCCAATCCAAACAGCCGATGGAATAGAACCTAACATATAGGCTAACAGAATCAGTGAAATGGTAGTAAAGCTTATCATGTTCTTTCAAAAATAGTTAGAAACCTGTTTTTTATTACCTAAACTTTAAATTTTTATTAATAAAAACCATCGAGTTGTTCGCGACCAATTGTTTATCAATAATTTAAATTTTGTATTACTCCTCAGATTCTGGCTCCGTAAAACGAGTTTTGAATTCATTTTTCTTGCGATCAGTGCTTAAGATGTACTCATACGACGGCAAATCTCCTTTCTTTTCTGCTATTCGCTTATCCGGTTTCATGTTATTAATGGCATCATTAAACTTGATATCCGAAGAAACAGCCTGCAAAATTCCGCGACTATAGGTAAAGTACCACCAGTTACCCTGATCAGCTTCCAAGTATAAGTTAAATACATCTCCGTTTTTCTTCTTCTGAATTTCAAAGTATCCCGTCAACTGTCGGCTAATCGTGTTTTTATCAATAAACCCAACTCCAATTGGCCCGACAGATTTAAAGCTCTGCGAATTCTTATTCCAATACATTTTTAAATCGGTCAAGTAAAGCGTTTGCTGAAGCTCCTGCGGAACTTTTTTAGGCGCTCCATATAAGGTAAACTCAGAAATCATCTTATCTGCTTTTTCAGTTCCAACAATGGCACGCATGCTACGAGTCCAGATAGGACGAGTATCATTAGTAGGCTTCAGCGTAGTATTGCTGGTTAAGCTTTCCGACATCAGCTTCAATGCATCGTTGTTAAACATAAAGTCTAATCCAAGTAATACATCTAATGAGGTAGAATCGTTAAGCGGATTATAAATTACTCTTCCGTTAAATGTCGTCTTTAACTGTCCGAAATTAAATCCTGGCTTTAACTCACCTTCAGCAACCACATAACACGAATCGTTATTTAATGAAATACTATTGCCTGGCAAATCAGGATTCGATATTTTCTCTTTGCTTGCAATGTAATAGCTGTTTGCTTTATCGTTATAACTCAAGTATCCTTTCACGGCAACCATTGCAGAGTCGGTGTTTTTTTCCTTCGGAGAAATAAATCCCGCATAGTAACCAGAACTATCATTACTTAAGAATATACCAACACCTAGGCGTTCTCCATTTTCGTTACGAGGCTCATCAACAGGAATGGTTAAGTTTTTAATATCAATGTCTGATTTAAAACCGAACCAATTAATAGAAAGCCCTGCAGTACATAAATGTTTTACACTCGCAAATCCATCAAAGTTTAACAACGGATTAGCAGCGTTAATTTGAACTCTTCCTTTATATTGAATATTGGTACTTAACTGGAAGTTTTCTGTTTCAGGAATATTACCATTCGCATAAGTTTGTTTTGCGGTATCAACTCCAATTCGCTCTAATGAAATTAAGTGAGGCGTACCTGCGTGGTCGTTATACGCATACTGACCTGTTCCTTCGTATTCTTTTCTTCCTTTAACTTGAATTTGTGCTCCTGTAATTTTGTGGTATTTGCTAACTACATTCGCAATTACTGTTGCATTATTCAGCGGACGCATATATGCATCTTTTTCGATGACGATAGTTGCAGTATCATTCGGTTGGATACTCGCATCAGCAACAAGAATCTCTTTTACCTTTCTTGCTTTGATTAAGTAATCATTTAAATTGTATCGTGCCAATCCTGCATTCCAACGCAATGAATCTTGAAAAGCATTGGTAGAAACGAAGTCGGATCCTTCGATATTAAGCTTTGTTTTGTCTACGTTATCATCCCCAAATTCAACTTCATCTTTATCAATAAACCACTTAAACTGTGCAATGTAACAGATGTACTGATTTAAAGGGAAGCTTACATAAGAACCTTTTCCGTTAGAGATGAAATTACCAAAGCGGTTCACCAAATCAATTTTTGCATTTACATTTTTTGTCTGAATGGCTAATACAGATTCGATATCAGACTTCAATTTGAAGTCAGCAGTATCCGAACCATAAGCATCTTGCTTAAACCAGAAATTTTTTGCTTCGAGGTTAGATGCATCAAACTTCGCATCTCCATTTCCTCCTAATCCTTTCGATGCTAATAATAGATTTCCTGAAAGTGAAACTTGCTTGCCATATACAGCGATTGGATCAGTAGTCATATAAACGTACATCTCATCTTTTTTAGGTCGCCAGTTAATAGCATTCTGTTTTCCTTGTGCATCCGGAAATCCAACACCTGCAATCGTTTCTTTTCTTAAATCGAAAGCGGCATTCTGCATATTTGTTGAATCAATAAAGAACACAATCTCTTTGGATGTACTCGATGAACTTAAATAATCTACTTTCCCATCGCCTAATAAACCTGCATAACTTAAATCAATGTGATTAGTGAATGTTCCTTTACCACTATACATCGGATATCCTTCACCAGGGGAGTTACGTTCAAATCCGAAGGAGTAATCAGGACGAATAACGGCCATCTCTTTGATGTCTGGAAAAATCCCACCTGATACAAATGTCCCTGCGAACTTCATTCCGCCAGATGAGAAGTTATCTAACGAATCAATTGTAAATGGTTCAATTTTGAAATAGAATTTATCTCGATCATAAACACCACCGTAAATAGAAGGATGATCATAATAAACATACGATTCTTTATCACTCACAAACTTCGGATACTGAGAATAACTTTTTCTACTCGATTTATTATTTAAGCTATCGATATACAATACACCTGATACATTTTGAAGTGTACTTTTTAGTGGAATCAATTTCGGATTTCCTTTTTCATCCAACTCGTTATCAGAAACTACTTTCAAACGAATCGAATCAATCGTTGCTAAATTGAATTTAAATTGATCATAAATAAACTCGAACTTCTTTCCGAAGAAATCAGAGCGTCCTGCATGCACTTTACCTGAGAATTCAAAGTCGCGATTCTTCTTTAACTTGATCTGTTGATTTTCGGGAGTAACCCATACCGCTTGTGTGTCGCTCAAAAACACTCTCGATACACCTTCCATATCTAAATCGAAATTCAATAGGTTTAATTTTGCATTGGGCTTTGCTGATATGACAGAACTGATTTCAATTTTATCGTAATCGATTTTCTCTGTTTTTGCTTCGAGATAATAAACTACTTTATCTTTTGCAACAGCACTCGATGTTTCTGCATCATACGTCAGGAATCCTTTGTTTGCTAAAAAGATCATCAGCGATTTTGCTTCTGATTCAGCAACCCCTAACATCTGCGCAAGCGTAGCTGAATAAATTACATCTCCATAACTTTTATTGTATTTGTAAATTAGTTGCAACGGATTGTAATCGCTCAAGCCTTGTAACTGACGAAAGCGATCATCAGAAAATAAATTTTCAGACTCTAACCACATCTTACTTTCACCAGCACCAGAAATCATTTTTAATTCCATCAATGGATCATCAATTTTCCAATAAACTCCATCAACATACATATCTACTTTATGGAATGAATTAAAAAAGGGCATACTCATACCAGTAGAGTTATCAATAATCAAACTCACCTGACGATCTTTATTGACGTATTTAAAATCCAACGATGGGTGATAGATACTATCGTTATCAAAATAAATAATAGCAGTTGCATTTTGTGCACTTAATCGCTCAGGACGAACAACGAAACTTTTACATTGAACACTCAATTGTATTTTACCATTACGCTTGAAGTTTAATGTTGCTTTTTGGTCTTTCGAACCTGCACCAATCATCTTTGCACCTTGTTGAGAGAAGCCTCCAACATAGTCAGCATCCTTAATTAGTTCTTTAATGGTAAGATTAGCATCGTAACTCTGAAAGCGCGGATAGGTAGCATTACTTGAATCGGCATTGGCTAATATTTTATCTGTTACTTTTCCTGTTAATACCGTTTTGAAATATTTCTTTTTATAAAATTCAGCTGAGTCGGATGAATAAATACTACTCGTAACATCGATGATTGTATTTTTTAAATTAGCATAGGCTTCTTCCTCGGGAATACCTGCTCGCATCCAATTTATTTTACCACCCGTACCAAAGAATTTTTTAATCAATGGATAGTAAACTCCTTGAATATTATAAATAACACTGCTATCTGATTTGGCATAGCAGGTAAGTGTCATAGCAGGGAAATTCACTTTTGGAACAGAGTCGAAATCAAAAATAAAATTACTCGTGCCTGCAGCCCATTTTGTAGAGGATGATTGATATAAAATATTTCCACTAAATAATCCAGAACAAATTTCAATATAGTCGCTATAGTATTTTGTTTTTCCAAATAACATTTTATCAAGACTGTTATGCCATTTAGTAAACATATCACTTGATTTTCCTGATTCAGAAAATCCGATTAATGCTTCAATGTAATTACTGAAATCAGGAAATGGCTTTAGTCTTTTCTTGAGCATATCATTACAAGTCTTGATAACTGTTGCTTGTTGATCAGCTGTAAACTTTGGTTGCTCTATCCATACTAACTCAAATCGATCGGTCAGTTTTTCCGTTTCTTTTTTATTAGTTAATTCTAAGTAGGCTTTTATCTCTTTGAAAAAAGTTTGCGGTTCTGCAGAAAATGGTTTCTGGACCTGTGAAAATCCAAAGAAAGGAAATAATAAAAACAGTGATAATAGTATTTTCTTCATTCTTAATTATTGTTTTTGGAATGTTGCGCAGCACCAATCGTTTTGTGAGGTGTGTTGTACATAGTCTAGTTTGTAATCAGCAGCTTTGCTTTTGATAACGGATAAATCTGAAGTATAATATCCGCTTGTGATTAATAATCCACCTGCATTTAATGAAGCAGCATATTTAGCTAAATCATTCAGTATGATATTCCGATTGATATTCGCTAAAATGATATCGTATGATTTGCCTTCTAATAATTCGCTGCTTCCTAGTGCGACTTCAATTTGAGGATATCCATTTCGCTGTGCATTCTCAATCGAATTATCAACCGAGTTGGGGTCATTGTCAATAGCAAAAGCGGACGAAGCCCCAAGCTGCATTCCTAAAATGGCAAGTATGCCTGTTCCGCAACCCATGTCTAATAGCGACTTATTTTTAAAATCGATATCAAGCATTGCTTCCATTACTTGTGAGGTAGTTGGGTGGTGACCCGTACCAAAAGCCATTCGTGGTTGCACAATTATTTCATGTGCGAATGATGGATTGGCCTCATGAAATTCAGCCCTTACATAAATTTTATTTCCGATAATTTCCGGCTGATAATTTTTCTCCCATTCGGCATTCCAGTTTTGCCAAGGGATTTCTTGAATGGTATAATTGATATCGCAATTCATTGCTTTAACGCCTTCGATAATCTCAATCACTTCCTCCTGATTAAAATTGGATGTTTGAATGTAGGCTTTAAATCCTTGCGGAGTATCTTCAAACATTTCAAATCCGATTTCTCCCAATTGGTAAGTCAGCATCTCGCCAAATAATTCCAGCGGATTTAGTTGTAGGTTAAGTTCTGTATAGTTCACGAAATAAAAGTATTATTTTAGATGGGTAAGAATTGATTAGTTTCAATCATGTTTTCAACACTTTTATTAAGTGTTATTTTTAACAATTATCAGCATTTGACCGTGAATTAAATCATAAAGACCTGCATTTTATTGCGCCACTTCTTGATTATCTTCGTAGCATATTGTTGTATTATGAATAGAACGCTTATTACAAATATTAAAGGACTCGTACAGGCAAACAGAAGTCATGTGATTATGGGAGCCGATATGAAGGGGTTGCCCATCATTGATGATGCTTGGTTACTGATTCAAGGAGATGAGATTGCAGCAGTCGGACATATGAATCATATGCCGCATTCAGATGTGACAGATGTGATTGATGCGACTAATCGATTTGTGTTACCTGCTTATTGCGATTCACATACGCATATTGTTTTTGCTGGCTCTCGCGAAAATGAGTTTGTTGATCGCGTTCACGGATTAACGTATGAGGAGATTGCTAAACGAGGTGGTGGGATCTTGAATTCTGCGAAGCGTTTACAAAATACTTCCGAAGAGGAATTATTTGAAGGTGCGATGTCGCGTATTCACGAGATGATTATGACAGGTACAGGCGCGATTGAAATTAAAAGTGGTTACGGATTGTCGTATGATGCAGAAATAAAAATGCTTCGTGTCATTAAGCGTTTGAAGGAAACTTCTGATGTGAAAATTAAAGCAACGTTTTTAGGCGCACATGCTTTCCCTGCTGAATTTAAAGAGAATCGTTCTGCTTATGTTGATTTGTTAGTCGATCGATTGATTCCTTTTATTGCGGATGAAGGTCTTGCAGATTATAACGATGTGTTTTGCGACCGAGGATTTTTTAGCGTTGATGAAACAGATCGAATATTAGAAGCGGGTAATAAACGCGGACTAAAACCAAAAATTCACGCCAACGAACTAGATTTTTCTGGTGGTGTGCAAGTTGGTGTGAAGCATAATGCTTTATCAGTTGATCATTTAGAATGTGTGGGTGATGATGAAATCAAAACATTATTAGGAAGTAAAACGATGCCGACATTATTACCAGGTACTGCTTTCTTCTTGAAGATTCATTATCCTCCTGCGCGCAAAATGATTGATGCAGGATTACCAGTTGCATTGGCGAGTGATTATAATCCGGGTTCTTCTCCTTCGGGAAATATGAATTTCGTTCTGACGCTTGCTTGTTTGTACTTGGGAATGTCACCGGAAGAAGCCATTAATGCAGCTACATTAAATAGTGCTTATGCAATGGGTGTAATGGATGAATTAGGTTCAATAGCGCCTCATAAAAAAGCAAATTTATTTATCACGAAAGAAATTCCTTCGATAGGATATATTCCTTATGCGTATGGAAGAAATGTAGTGGATAAAGTAATGATCAACGGAAAATTAAAATAATAAAAATTCAAAGTATATTAAAAACATATGAAACAATTAATCGAGTGTGTTCCTAATTTTAGTGAAGGAAATAATTTACAAATCATCAATCAGATTACTGATGCGATTAGTAGTGTTGACGGAGTAAAATTATTGAATGTTGATCCGGGTAAGGCGACTAACCGTACCGTAGTAACGTTAGTTGGTGAGCCGGCAGCTGTTGTTGAGGCTGCCTTCCGTGGAATTCAAAAAGCTGCTGAGTTAATCGATATGTCGAAGCATCATGGTGAGCATCCGCGTATGGGTGCGACTGATGTATGTCCTTTTATTCCTGTTGCTAATATTTCAATGGAAGAAACAGCAGCGTGGAGTCAGAAACTAGCCAAGCGAGTAGGAGAGGAATTGAACATTCCAGTGTATTTGTATGAGGAAGCGCAATCAGATAAGTCGAGAAGTAATCTTTCGGTAATCCGTGCAGGTGAGTACGAAGGATTTTTCAAAAAGATAAAAGAGCCACAATGGAAACCTGATTTTGGTCCTGCTGAATTTTCGGCAAAGTCGGGTGGGACAGTTATTGGTGCGCGCGACTTTTTAATTGCATACAATGTGAATCTGAATTCTAAGTCTGTGAAACGTGCAAACTCTATTGCATTTGATATTCGCGAAGCAGGTCGTATAAAGACGGATGAGAAAGGAAAGAAAGTATTGGATGAGAATGGCAATGAGATTCGTATTCCGGGATCGTTAAAAGGAGTTAAAGCTATTGGTTGGTATATTGAAGAATATGGTCAGGCGCAAGTGTCGATAAATATTACGAAGTTCAAAGAAACGCCTTTACATATTGTTTTTGAAGAGTGTTATAAGAGTGCATTTAATCGTGGAGCAAGAGTTACAGGAAGTGAGTTAGTTGGATTAGTTCCTTTAAGCGCCATGTTGGATGCAGGTCGCTATTTCTTAAAGAAACAACGTTTATCTTCAGGTGTTAGTGACCAAGAATTAATTCATATTGCAGTGAAGTCAATGGGCTTAGATGAGTTAGCTCCATTTGATGCTAACCAACGAATCATCGAGTATGTATTGAATGAAGGTAATACGGCGCCGTTAGTGAACATGAAGCTGAACGCCTTTGCTGATGAAACTGCAAGTGAGTCGCCAGCACCAGGAGGTGGGTCAATATCTGCTTACGTTGGAGTTTTAGGTGTTTCATTAGGAACGATGGTCGCTAATTTAAGTGCTTCTAAAAAAGGCTGGGAAGATCGTTGGGAAGAGTTCAGCAATTGGGCAGAAAAAGGACAGTCTTATAAAAAGCAGTTGTTGGATTTAGTGGATGAAGACACGCGTTCATTCAATGCAATTATGAATGGATTTGCATTGCCAAAAGGCACCGATGAAGAGAAGGCAATTCGTAAGCAAGCAATTCAGGATGCAACCAAATATGCGATTGAAGTTCCGTTAAAGGTGATGGAAGTTTCATTAGCTACAATGGAAGTCATGAAGGCGATGGTTGAAATTGGAAATCCGAATTCAATTACCGATGCAGGAGTGGGAGCGTTATGCGCACGAACTGCTGTGATGGGCGCACATATGAATGTGAAGATTAATACGGGTAGCTACGATGATAAAACATTTGTTGCCGACATCTTAAAGAAAGCTGCTGCTATTGAAGAACAAGCAGTGAAATTGGAAGGTGAGATTGTGGGGCTGGTGAATAAGGCGATTGGGTAATTTGCTAATTTGATCGCGAGGCTTCGCGATTGCTAGTGTGCTTCCCGATTCCTCGGGATTGAAAATGATTTGTAATTGAATAATTGAGTTTAATTGTTTGATGATGTTATTATATTTTTAGTAGGATAGCTCCTCTCCTTTGGTCCCGAAGAATCGGGAGTTTGGGTGAGGTTGGAAAAGTTTGGAGTGAAGAAAGTTTATAATCATTCCTAGTAATTAATTTATTTGTAATTTTAATTCATGGAGAAACCAAAATTAGATCGTTCGGCTTTTAAAATTAATTCTTTTGAGTCGGCGGATAATAACAAAGAATATTGGTTGAGTAAGACGCCTGATGAGCGATTTGCTGCTGCATGGTATCTCATCTGCTGCGCTTATAATATTGATTACAACAATCCTCCTAAATTAGATCGTACTTGTTTTTCAATGCGCAAACATGAGTAATATTCTAAATGACGATTTTGTTGATTTTCTAAACGCTTTAAAAGAGTGTAGTGTTGAATATATTTTAGTTGGTGGATATGCCGTAATTTATCATGGTTATAATCGGACAACTGGAGATTTAGATGTTTGGGTAAACCCTACAAAGGAAAATTATAGGAAGTTGATTTTGGCTTTTAATAAATTCGGATTAAGCCTTTTTGATATGACAGAAGAATTATTTCTTGTCAATAAGGAACTTAATGTTTTTACATTTGGTAGACCTCCAGTTTGCATTGATTTATTGACTCGATTAAAAGGACTAAACTTCGATGAAGTTTATCCAAGCAGTTATCAAACAGAATTCAGTGGAGTTGATGTTAGAATGATTGATCTACCAGATTTAATAAGAGCGAAAAAGGCATCCAATCGACCAAAGGACATCGACGATATAAATCATATCTCTTGATTTAAGTTTAATTTAAATTCAAAAATTACAAAATCAAAAACACCGCCGGTATCTTATGCAGCTCAGGAATTTGCTTTTTCCATTCTTGAATGCGTAAGGTGCGAATGCTTTCTTGATCCGTATAAATATTAGATGCAATACATAACCGAGTTTCGTTATTGCATGCCGTTAGAATGTCTTTTAACATTGGATTGTTACGATACGGCGCTTCAATAAAAATTTGCGTCTCGTTGCGTTGCTGTGCCGATCGTTCTAATTGTTGTAACGATTTAATTCGTTCGCTTCTATCAATTGGTAAATAACCATGAAAACAAAAACGCTGTCCGTCTAACCCCGAAGCCATTAACGCTAACAAAATAGAGGAAGGTCCAATTAATGGTTTTACTTTGATGTTCGCTTTGTGTGCAGCCGCTACTACGCGTGCGCCTGGGTCTGCAACTGCAGGACAACCAGCTTCGCTTAATAAGCCTGTAGGGACTTTGTTCTTTAAAGGATTTAAAAATGAATTGATGTTTTGCTTCGGATCGTGTTTGTCTAATTCGAAAATAGTTAACTCTGCTTGGGGAGTTTCAATCGCACATTGTTTTAAAAATGCTCTCGCTGATTTTTCATTCTCTACAATAAATACTTTTAGTTGGCGAATGATTTCGAGAGTGCTTGCAGATAAATATAATTCGGGAGCCGTTTCAGTACTGAGTCCGCAAGGAATTAAATACAATTGAGGTGTTAGTGTTGTCATAGGAATTTAATTAAGCACACTCAAATTCAATCAAAGTAATTTCAGGCAATATTCCCACGCGACCAGGATAACCTAAGAAGCCTAGTCCGCGGTTGACATACAAGTATTGATGGCCTTCTTGATATAGTCCTGCCCATTCTTTGTAAACATATTGCACAGGACTCCATCTGAAATAAGGAATTTCAATTCCGAATTGAAATCCATGCGTATGTCCTGCAAGCATTAAATCTACCTTCGGAAAATCTTTCAAAACTTCAGCTCTCCAATGAGAAGGATCGTGAGAAAGCAATATATTAAAGTCACTATACTGAATATCTGTAGTTGCCTTCTTCAAACTACCATACTTCGGAAATCGTAAATGCGTACTCCAATTCTGAACTCCAATCAAGGAGATCTTATCTCCATTATTTTCTACTACACAATGTTCATCCATTAAGATATTCCATCCCATTTCCTTATGATGGTTGATTAAGGATTGAAGATTTTGCTTCTTCGCTGCATCGTTTTCCCATTTCACATAATCGCCATAATCGTGATTGCCAAGAATTGAATACACACCATGCTTCGATTTTAATTTCGATAATGCAGGTTTATGCTCGATAACTTCATCGTTTCTATTATTGACTAAGTCGCCAGTAAAAACAATCAAATCGGGATTTAAATTATTGATGATACCAACAGCTCTGTTAAGTGGTTCTTGTGTGACAAAACTTCCAGAGTGAATATCGGAGATCTGAACCATTTTGAATCCGTGAAACCCTTTTGGTAAGTTAGCTAGCTTTAACTTTACTTTACGAACATGGTAATCAGTTGCTCCTTTTGCCATTCCGTATAATAAACTAACGAATGGTAATGACCCAACAAATATTCCAAGTCGGACAAGGAAGTCTGATCGTGTAATGCCTTGCGGTAATACATTCCCGTTAGAAACATCCGTTAATTCTTTTACAGGAAAAAGTTTCGAATAACACCATTTTACAAAACGGGTTAAATCATCCACCAGCATGAAAACCAAAATCAATAATTTTGAAATCATGAGAATGAATACAAACGCTGTGAAGTAGGTGCGAATAAATTTAGGCCATGATTGAATATCCCAAATCATTGCACTTAAAATCACAAGTACGCAGAATGCGGTTAGTGACCAATAAATAATTGTTGCGGTTTTTTGAGAAAATTCAGAAGAGTTTCGCAACGCAAATTTGAATGCCTGATAAACATACAAATCGATGATAAGTATGAGTGCGATTAAAAATAGCTGTCCGAATTTCATAAGGTAATTTGCATCATATTCATTATGGAGCTAGTCTGAATACCATCCAGTTTTCGCCATTGCGTTCGTATAAAAATCGGTCATGCAAACGATTCGGACGACCTTGCCAAAATTCAATTCGATGTGGAGTCACGAGATAGCCTCCCCAATGATCAGGACGAGGAATAGTAGTGTTTTCGTATTGTTTGTTTAAGCGTGCAACTTCATCTTCTAAATCTTTTCGCGAAGTAAGAATGGAAGATTGAGCAGAAGCCCAGGCTCCAATTTGACTCTCCCGAGGTCGCACGGCAAAATAAGCATCTGATTCTTCTGCACTTACTTTTGAGATAGTCCCTTCAATACGCACTTGCTGCGACATTGCTTGCCAGAAAAAATTCAAACAAACTTGTGAGTTATTACTGATTTCTTCTCCTTTTCTACTTTGATAATTGGTGTAAAATATAAATCCACGGTCATCAAGTCCTTTTAAGAGAACAATACGAGATGATGGTTTATTATCAACTACCGATGAAAAACACATAGCATTCGGCTCTGGAACTTCATTATTCACGGCAGAAGTAAACCATTTCTCGAATTGCTTCATAGGATTTGTGTCAAGGTCATTTTCCGACAAAATTCCTTTGTCGTACTGCTCGCGCATATGTTGCAAATGATGACTAAATGGAGTTCCTTGTTCCATGCTTAAAATTACGATGTCAAAAGTATAACATCCTTATCGAATAAATAGTTTTTAAATTGAAATCAGACACGTTTTTTTAACAAAATGTAAGAAAGTGTAAGATTTTTCGTTTTTTCAATTAATATCGTAGTAAAATAATATTAGACACAGAAACAAAACCGTTAATCGTTAGTTTAAGATACTATCAAATCATAACACTATGAAAAGAATATTCGAACCCACACAAGGCAGCTTATTGGTATCAGAACCATTTTTAGCTGATTCATTTTTTAAGCGTTCAGTTGTATTGCTAAGTGAACACGATAAAAAGGGAACATTAGGATTTATCTTGAACAAGCCAACGGATGTAACCGTTAATCAAGCGGTGGATAATTTTCCAGATTTTGAAGCTCCATTATACTTCGGTGGACCAGTTGAAACAGATACGTTATTCTATATTCATACATTAGGTGAGACATTGAAGGGTGCTATTGAAATTACCAAGGGCATTTGGTTTGGTGGCGACTTTGAAGCATTGAAAAAGATGATTGAAGAGAATAAGGTGACATCAGATCAGATTCGTTTTTATGCTGGTTACTCTGGTTGGGAGCCAGATCAATTAGAGCATGAAATGCGTGAGAAAGCATGGTTGGTTACAGATGCTCCAACGGATTTCAATTTCTTAGGAGAGCCGGAAGTTTTATGGGGCAAAGTGCTTAAGTCGATGGGAAATGAATACGCAATTCTTTCTACTTTTCCAGAGGACCCAAGTTTAAATTAGAATTATTCAAACAGTTTTTATAGAAAGCAGCAGATGAGTAATTCGTCTGCTGTTTTTGTTTTGAATTGAATGGCTCTTACAATTAACTAACTTATATTTGTTACATGCAAAGTCATTCCGTTTCGGTTGAAGAGTTCGTTGGGATTTATAAAAGCAAAAAGCTTCCTTTATTTGATGCACGGAGTACTTCGGAGTACCAACGTGGACATATACCAGGTGCGCAGTCGTTGCCATTGTTGGATGATGAAGCTCGAAAGATAATAGGCACTATATACAAGCAGGAAGGTCGCGAGGCTGCTGTACTTAAAGGATTTGAATTGGTAGGTCCTGAGTTTTATAAGAAAATAATGAGTGCCAGTGAAATGGCTCCTAATAAAGTGGTGATGGTTTATTGTTGGAGAGGAGGGATGCGCTCGAATATTTTAGCGTGGCTATTACAGATGGCTGGATTTAAAGTCACTTTGCTCAAAGGTGGCTATAAAACATTTCGTCATTGGGTGATTGATCAATATTCACAGCAAAGAAATTACGTTGTATTAGGAGGAAGAACAGGCTCAGGCAAAACAGAGATACTTCATTTGCTCGCACAAGAGGGAGAACAAATTATTGATCTCGAAGGAATCGCACATCATAAAGGTTCAGCCTTTGGTGCCTTAGGTCAGGAGCCACAATTTTTGCAAGAACATTTTGAAAACAATGTTTCATGGGTTTTGTCAAATACAGTTTCTTCTGAGCCTATCTGGATTGAGAATGAAAGTCGACATATCGGAAGGAACCAGATACCACCTATGTTATTTGAGCAGATTCGAACAGCATCTAAACTAACTGTGAATGTATCATTGGAGACAAGAACGAATCGTATTCTTCAGGAATACGGAATTTTTGATACAAATGTCTTGATTGAAAAAACGCAGGATGTTTCCCGAAGGATGGGGCCGCAGCATGCAAAAGAGGCAATACAGTATCTAACGGATGGGGATATCCGTAATTGGGTATTGAAAATGTTAGATTATTACGACAAGACCTATCAGCATTCAGGAATGAGTCAGGAAAACAAAAAAGTAGCTGAAGTGGATTTTAGCTGGGAAGAAAAAGAAGTCGGTATTAGAAAAATAATTAATAAAAAGAAAGAGTTGTACAATGGAGAATAAAGTAAAGCTCACCGAATTTAGTCATGGTTATGGTTGTGGATGTAAAATTTCTCCCGCTGTGCTATCCTCTATATTAAGTGGAGCTAAAAGTAAGTTGCAGTTTCCGAATATGATTGTTGGTAATGCAACGAATGATGATGCGGCAGTAATGGATTTAGGTAATGGGCAAGCGTTAGTATCCACTACTGATTTTTTTATGCCTATTGTGGATGATGCTTTTAATTTTGGAAAGATAGCTGCGACAAATGCAATTAGTGATGTATATGCGATGGGAGGAAAGCCAATAATGGCGTTGGCAATATTGGGATGGCCAATCGATAAATTACCTGCTGAATTAGCTTCAGAAGTAATGCGAGGTGCTGTTGAAGTTTGTGATGCTGCGGGAATTCCTTTAGCTGGTGGACATACGATTGATAGTCTGGAACCAATATTTGGTTTAGCGGTTAACGGATTAGTTCAACGAGATAAAATACTAACCAATCAAGGTATACAAAAGGGCGACTTATTATTTATCACAAAGCCTTTGGGCGTAGGAATAATTACAACGGCACATAAGATGGGAAAGGCGAGTGATGAAGATTTAAATAATGCAGTTGAATCGATGTGTCGGTTGAACTCGATTGGAGCTTTGTTACCATCAATAAAAGGAGTCCATGCACTTACAGATGTTACAGGATTTGGATTGTTTGGACATTTATTAGAAATGCTAGAAGGAACAGGATTAGCTGCATTGATTGATACGAAGTCATGGCCTGTTTTACCGAATGTCGATAAATACCTTGCACAATATACTATTCCTGCAATTACATATAGGAACTGGAACAGTTATGGAAACAGAGTGCAGGAGCCATCGGCGGATGTCTTACATTTAGGCTGCGATCCGCAAACTAGCGGTGGACTTTTAATAGCGGTAGCACCAGAAGCGATAGATGAGTTAGTGGCTCTTTTAAAAGAAAATAACATCCCTGAATCTTGCTTAGCTCCAATGGGTAGAGTGATTAGTAAAGAGGGTGATTGGGAGGTGGTGTTTTAGGTTCCAAATAAAATAGTGTTTTAGATTTTAGATTTTAAATTTTTTATATAATGAAAAGAATAATTCTTGTTTGTATGATAGGACTTTGCCAAATGGGATTTGCTCAAAGTTCTGAAGATATAAAAAATCGAGTTGTAACAATTAAAAAATGGTATGGCGAAATTCAAAGTATAGGATTAAAAAACTGTGTTGAAAAAACTTATATTGAAAAGGAAATCCTTGATAAAGAAACGAAAGAATCGGAAAATCATAAGCAGACCATTAAAAAGTGTATATTGAATTCAGAATATGAGGTCATACAAGGAGAGTTTTCGAGACGATGGTCTTATGCTAAAACTTGTATTTATAAAAAAAATGGCAAAGTCTTTTTTGTATTTATTGATGGAAACGGCGATGGCTATCCATATCAAAGTAGATATTATTTTGATTCAAATGAGCGCTTAATTAAAAAGTTATTGAAGGAAACAGATTTTAATGATAAGACAACTAATAAGGAGATTATAACAGATTTAGGCAAAGGTGTCTTATTGGTTTTTAAGGATGATGACGATTTCTCTCAGATTTATAATTTCGAATTCAGAAAGAATAAGAATGAATAAGATCTTCCGAATCGTAGCCGGTGCCTTATGGCTAGTGGGACGTGTAACTGGCAGGACTTACAACGAGATGAATATTATCGTTTATTATTTTATAATTCCGTATTCTTGGTTGTTGATGTTGGATGCTATTTTAGGATATCATTACTGCGCAATAATTGGTGGCGTGGTTTATTTCTTATTATGGTTGGCAATAAAAAACTTTAGAAGCTTCTCTGATGACTTGTTTGATTTGTCAGTTAAATTCCTGAATTCGTTTAATAAATACGGAAGTAATTATGTGGCTAGTTCAGTATGGATTTGTGTAGCGGTTCCGATTGTTATTTATGGGTTGTTGTTTTATATTATACTCATTTGATTTTTTTTATTCTAAATCATTTAATAGATTTGTTTTATGTATCAATTATTTAGTTTATTTATTAATGAGATCGTATTATATTCATAGTGGTAGTGAGCCGATAGGCCCTTTTACAATTGAGGAGCTTAAAAACCAATCTATTCAGGCGGATTCGCCAGTATGGTACGAAGGTTTGCCGGCTTGGACTACCGCTCGAAATGTAGAGGAACTTTCAATATTATTTACTAGTAGTAAAGTTGTAAATAGCGAAAGCATAAATGTAAAGACTCAAAAATCCAAAACTAATTCCAATACTTTCTTGTTTGTTGGAGGTGGTTTGTTTTTATTAATAATTCTTTTCTTTTTATTTTTAAAATTTGGTACAGGTAGTAGTTCTAACGCAGGTAATAGCCAATACGAGTCCTCCAACACCTCAGAGTTACCCGCCTCATCAAATTCATCTAGTGAAGGAACAAGTTCTCCCAATGAGCAATCGAATCCTGATAATCACAGTGAAGATGTTGTTAGAGCAGCAAATATTGAACTGCTTGAGATGGAACAAAAGAACTTAAGAAATAACTGGTCAAGTTATATAAGGATTCAAGGTAGCGATTATAATTATAGAGAGATGGGTGGTATTTTCGATTTGTACTTAACAGTTTATAATCGTACTAACTATAATTTGGATGCAGGTAGAGTTCATATTGATATAATTAAGGCGAATGGAGATATTTTTACAACCGAATATTTAGATTTTTCAAACTTAGGACCCCAAAATTCAGTAACATTAAAGGTTCCAGATTGCGAAAGAGGAACTAGCGTAGGCGCTCCTGCATTTGATGGAATTTTTTCCAAAGATTTTAATTTTTGCTATGAGGCATCAAGGCCATATAATCCTAGCGATGAAAGTGATTATAATAAATGCACTAATTAGTATAACATTGCTATGATTAAAAACTCGCTATTTGTATTTATTTCTTCTTTATTACTTTTTACATCTTGTTCCTCAGTAATAGTAAAGAAACCGATTATTGATGTATCTAATTCTGATAATATTAATCTTGGTAAATATTATTATTTTTTCGATGGTGATAAAATTAATCTATATGAATTTGTAGATTTATCAACTTACGATAGTAATGTGGGTAGTTTGTATACTTTAATTTCTCCAACAGATAAGCGTGGTGGAAATAATTTTTATAGATTTTATAAAAGAGCTTTCCCTAATCAATATATTTACCAGGATGCTTCAATTGAAAAAGACTCAAATAATATAAATTTGGGTATAATTGAAATTAATAAGCCAGATGAAATAATTATTTATCTGATTGATAATTCTAAATTGAAATTCGAAATTGATAATAGTAATTATTTTTCTAATTTAGGGGGACATATATCTAGTGATGATGATATTGTTTTTGATTCTTTAATATGCACTAAATATCGTAGTAATATTTTGAACTTTTTTAAATATATTGAAGTAGATAAAATTTTAGGTTCAAGTGAAGATTCTAAATCGTTAGTCCTTAAAAAAGTTGATAAAGAATTGTACAATTATTTTTTAAAAAAATATATTCTTGAATCAACCAAAGAATACATCGAGAAAGTTGAAAAAAAATAAAATATCTATAAATAAACCTATGAAAATGAATTTTAAAATCGCTTTATACATCGTTGGTGCATTTCTTATTTATGCTTGCTCAGGATCTAATTTGGATAAAGAAAAAGAATTGCAAAAAAGAGAGCAGGCTGTAAAAAATAAAGAAGAAGAAGTTTTGAGGGAGAAGGAAGAAATGTTGGATAAGAAGGAAATAGATTTGGAACGTAAGGACAACGTAAATGCTAAAAAGCAAGGTGGTGAAGGTGAAAAGCATATTGCTGTTATTGAGGACCCAGATGGTTATACAAATGTTCGCGAAGGCATGAGCACTGAATCTAAAATTATAGATCGATTATTTGAAGGAGAGCATTATGTAGTTTATCCTACCGCTGATAATAATTGGTGGATGGTGTATACTCAAGCTAAAGTGAGGGGGTATGTGCACAAATCAAGAGTTAGAATTATAGATTAATTTATTGATAAGTCAGAATGCTACAAAAGATTGGTAATTTTAGTCTTGTTAGGTTGTTGGGTGAGGGTGGAATGGCATCTGTTTATGAAGGTGTAAATGACTTTTTAGGAACAAGGGTAGCCATTAAAGTGCTTAATCCTTTACTTTCTTCAAATAGTGAATTAAGAGATCGTTTTAAAAACGAAGCTAGGCTAATGGCTACCTTAAATCATGAAAATATTTTACAAGTCAAAGACTTTATCGAGTTACCAGGTCAATTAGCAATTGTAATGGAGTATTTGGAGGGGGAAGATTTAAATCAAAAAATCAAAAGAGAGGGACCGCTTAAAGAAATCGAAATAAAACGAATTTTCAAGCAAGCGCTATTTGCGATTCAGCATGCACACGAAAAAGGGATTGTTCATCGAGACATCAAACCATCTAATATTTTTATTCTACCTGATGGAAATATTAAAATCCTTGACTTCGGAATTGCAAAGTTGTTATCTCAAGCAAATGAGCTGACTACTACAGGATCTCAGATGGGTACACCTGTATATATGAGTCCTGAACAAGTAAGAGCCGAAAAAAATATTGATCATCGGACGGATATTTATTCATTAGGTGTTACATTATATTTTGCTATTTGTGGTAAGCCTCCATATGATTCGATAACTGATTCGCAGTTTGATATTTTGAATAAGATAGTTTTTTCGCCTCTTCCTCCATTATCGATTAACAGCAAGTTTTCCAAGTTGATTGAAAAAGCCTGTCATAAAAATAAAGACAGTAGATTTCAAACTTGCATTGAATGGAGTTTATCATTTGATGATGAATCACGGCTAAATGTACCGCCTCCGTTGCAAATTCCTCCTCCATTAAAGGTGAATGGGCCAAATAATAATGTCGATACTAAATTGGATATTGAGGATAGTTCAACACTCAAAAGTAATTCAGAACTATTTAGGATAGCAAACAATAGCCTAAAAGGTAATTGGACATCTATAGTTTTTTCGAATCTAGGTGCAATGTTCATTTTTTCTATCGCAAGGTTTGTTTTTTCAATTTTGTATTTATTAGTTATGGGCACTGAAATGATGGGGACTTCTTATTATTTTTTAGGATTGGCGCGCAATAAAGAGATGAAATTTGGAGATTTCTTTTATGGTTACAATGTTTTTTCAAAATCTTTTAAGGTGTTTTGGTTGATTTTTTTCCGTGTTTTTCTCCGAATTCTATTATTAATAGTTCCAGGAATTATCGAAGCTTTATCTGTTTCACTAACTTATTTTATTTTAATTGACAATCCTAGTTTAGCTGCAGATGATGCTATCGCATTAAGTAAGAAAATGATGGAAGGGAATAAGGCTCAATTATTCCGACTTCATTTACGATTTGCTGGGTTATGTTTGTTGTCAATTTTAACCTGTGGAATCGCATTACTATGGTTAGTGCCTTTGTTTAATATGACGTTCGCAAAATTTTATACGAACTTAAAAACGGTCTATGAAAGGAAAGATTCAGCTGATACTTAAGTAGAAAATATTTACTATTTTTTTATTTTAGTCTTTAAATATAATTAATATGGATTTGTTAAATAAAGCGATTGGCAACTATCGTATTATACGGATGATTGGAGAGGGGGGCATGGCCATCGTTTTCGAGGGAGAGCATTTGTTTTTAGGTACACGAGCTGCAATTAAAGTACTCAAAAGTGATTTTTCCAGTGATTTAGAAATTCGAGATCGATTTATTAATGAGGCTCGTTTAATGGCTTCTTTGGATCATCCTAATATTGCTAAAATTATAAGTTTTGAAAACAACAATAATTATTTAGCAATAATTATGGAGCTTTTAGTCGGACAAGATTTAAAAGAGCGTATATTACAAAATGGTCCATTGCATGAAACGACTGCCGAAAAAATATTTACGCAGGTGCTTGACGCTTTTAGTTTCGCTCATTCAAAGGGTATTATTCATAGAGATATAAAGCCTTCTAATATTTTTTTATTACCCAACGATGAAGTTAAAATATTAGATTTTGGAATTGCAAAATTGTTAGGTGCAAATATGGAGATGACTCAAACAGGTGTTCAAATGGGAACCCCTATTTATATGAGTCCTGAGCAAGTAAAAGCAGATAAAAATATTGATCATCGGACTGATATTTATTCATTAGGGGTTACATTAAATTTTGCTCTTACAGGAAAAGCTCCTTATGATTTTAATACAGAATCTCATTATTCTATTTATCACCGAATAGTATCTGAACCATTCCCTGTTTATGATGGTAAATTCACAACATTAATTCAAAAGGCTTGTGAGAAAAATCCTAATGATCGATTTGATAGTTGTTTAGAATGGAAAGATTCTTTAATCAAAAGGGAGATTGTTAAAATCAAACAAACTACTAAGAAAAAAGAAGTTATAAAAGTAAAAAATGAAAACGTCGGTGGTAGTAAATTTTTTAATTTGTTTTTTGGACTTTCTAGTTTTCTTGGAATCGTACTTACTTTTTTAGTAATAGTAGGTGTTGTAATATTATATATTAATTATCAAGATACGAGAGGATTGTATTGGAGATCTAGTATTAGTCAGTATCAAAAGTTATTGACCGATGAGGTTTTTATTGGAATGTTGATATTTTCATTGGCTAATGCAATAGGAGGTTTTGTTTTTAGGAGAAGAAAGGTGTTTACAATTGTTTCTTTTCTTCTATTAATTGTATCAATTTATGAGTATAAAAGTATTGTTAGGAGTTATGATAATTTTTGGGAGCCAGTTCAGGAAGCATGGTGTTCAGACGATTCATATATAAATATGTTTTCTGTCCTTGGTGTTCCTTTTCATTTTATAGAAGAAAAATGGGCAAGTCAAACAATTACTACTGATTCCATTAATAGTTTAAAAGTAAAATATCTTATTCTGAATGATTTAAACAAAATTAGAGAGTTAGCAGTCAATGATGATTTGAATGCTGCATCAGATTATTTTTTAAGTAATTCAGATGTTGATTTAGATGTTTCTAGATTAAACGAATTAATGGAACGTAATGATTTATCGGTGGAGGCTTTTTCTTCTTTATCTCGACGAGGTGAGTTTGGAAAGCTTAAAGATATGGATGAAGAGGAGTATGTTTCATTAATTCCAATTATGGAATCTTATAATTCAACACCTTATATGCTCAGGTACAAGAGGTGCTATGTCATTGGATTATGGGATAATAATTTGAATGAGTACATTAGTAAAATTAAATTCATTAAAATTGAAAAACTTCATCGATTAGTTATTAAGAAGAGAGATTAATTACTTTGATTGTTTTTCTAATGAAATGTAATTGTAGTTTTTAGTTCTAGATTCATACATTAGCTATCGAAATATAATAGGGCAAGTTCAGTATGGATTTGTGTAGCGGTTCCTGTTATTATTTATGGGGTATTGATTTATTTTATGATTCAATAATTCTGCAAGCTTGCAGCTTTTTTGAGTAAGTGTTTACACTCATTATTTTCACCAACTAAATTTATTTTAAATACAAAACAATGTCAGAAATGATTTTACGTTCACCTAAAACCATTTTACCTAACTCTTGAATTTCAATACATTTTAATTTATTAACATATTAAGAAAATATAAATCCAAATTCTAATTTCACTTCATGCAAAATACTTTAAGAAATAAAATTCAAAATATTATCGATAATGATCAGAATAAGGATACTGAAATTACGCTTCGGTTAATTAATTTAATTAATGAAATAGACTTTCCAATTACCTTACATAAAGAAACAAAATCTATAGGGGAGTTGTGTACTAATTTGGTAACAACAATGAGCAAGGAGAGCATTTATAAAGATAGTATCTTGACAGGCTTTACTGATTTTGATGCCAAGTTCAGAGGGTTCTCTCCTGGTGAATTTGTGGTGGTCGGTGCTCGACCGGGAATGGGCAAGACGAACTTTATTTTAAACATGGCCATCAACATGGCTGAAAAGCAAGCGGTGCAATTATTTTCGTTTGACAATTCAGAAACCAATTTGGCAATTAAAGTTCTTAGTTGTGTAAGTGAAATTTCAATGGGCAAATTCGATTACGATAGAATTACTCAGTATGAATTAGAGGCTATCAAGAAGGCTTCAGAAAAAATAGCGAATTTAAAACTTTTTATCAAAGAATGTTCTTATGCGAATTATCAGGAATTTAAAAATGAGTTGTTGAAGCAAATCAAAGAAAAAGAGTTGAAAGTTGTTTTTGTTGATTTTTTACAATCTATGATTCCTTCTAAATTTCGAAATAATCGTGAATTTGAAATCGGATACATTTGTCGTGAGTTAAAAGCAATTGCCAAAGAATATAATATTTGCATCGTTGCTACAAGTCAGTTAAGTCGTGCAGTAGAATCGCGTGGAAGTTCAAAGCGTCCTCAGCTATCAGACTTACGTGATAGTGGTATGATTGAGCAAGAAGCCGATAAAGTTATTTTCTTATATCGTCCAGAATATTATACGCTTGAAATGTTGGAAGATGGTACAAGTACGAAAAATTTGATGGAATTGATTGTCGCAAAAAACAGAGATGGAAAGGTGGATGATGTTAGAATGGGCTGTCATTTTCATTTTTGTAAAGTAATCGATTATAATCATTTTGATTTTAGTGATTTTAATTTTGGTGGTGGAATTATTATCGATCGATTTAAAGATTTAGGTCAAGATGAATTTTAATTAATAAATACAGAGCCGTTGGAGTCAAAATTATGATGTCGAACAAAAGAGACATAGTGGTTTGTGTTCCTGCAACCCGTGATCGAGTGAGTCTGCCGAAACTATTTATTCATAGTTCGCTGCGCTCACTACTCATAAATAGCACAATTGTCAAAGATAATTAACAGCGGCTCTTTTTTAACTATGAATAATTACAAGCAACTTTTAAAACTAACTGCTGAAAGGCGGCAGGAATTGTTTCATTCGATTGTAATTTGGAAAAACTTTCATTTGTTTAGAGAGAATCATAGGGATTTATTGAAACATGAAATTAATTCCATTTTATTTTTAGGTATTAATTCACCAGGATTATTAGAGTTATTGTTGAAGGCAGATTTTTGCTCGATTCAAAAAAATGTTAATTATCCAGTATATACAACTTATAAAATAAAAAAGAAGTCCGGAGGCTTACGAACAATTGAATCACCAGACGAAACCTTAATGGCGATTCAAAAAAAGTTAAACTTTTATTTGCAATCGTACTATTATCATATAAGACCGAAACATGTTCATGGGTTTGTTTTTAATCCTTATAATTATCGAACTACATCAGAAGCGAACATCGTGGAAAATGCAAAAGTACATGTGGGGAAGAAGTATGTATTAAATATTGATTTAAAGGATTTCTTTTCAAACATATCAGCTGCCAGAGTAAAAAAGTTGTTTAGTTCAAAGCATTTTATTTTTAATGAGCATATGACGAATGTTTTAACTTTATTGTTAACATACAAAGGTAAATTGCCAACTGGGGCTCCCACTTCTCCAGTCATATCAAATTTTGTTTGTTTAGACTTAGATCATTCGTTGCTTGAATTTTCAAAGAGTAATGGTTTGACGTATACTCGATTTGCTGATGACTTAACATTTTCATCAGACGAGGAAATAACCGATGTTTTATTGTTAATGATTAAGGAAGTCATTAGGCTAAATGGATTTATTGTAAATAATAAAAAAGTGAGGATAAAGTCGAGCGCAAGGCAGCAAAAAGTTACTGGGATTGTGGTGAATGAAAAAGTCAATGTTGATAGAAAATATATAAAGCGAATCCGCGCAATGTTATATCATTTAAAACTGGAGGGATTGACGGCTGCGACTATCAAGCATTTTGGATTAGTAGCTAGCAATCAAATGTTAGAAATTAAGTTTATGAATCGATTATCAGGATACATCAATTTTGTCGGGATGGTTCGCGGGAAAAAGGATTTAATATTTAAAAAGTATGATATGGATTTTAGAAATATTCAGAGGGAAATTGAAATTAGAAAAATTTTAAAACTAAATTAAATAGTAGTATGAAAAGATTAGTTAAACTTTTTGGGTTTATAATTTTATTGGCTTTAGTGGCCATAGGTTTTTTATTTTATCAGCAAGGTTTTTATAAAAAGTGGTTTTCTACGAAGGATAAAAATAAATTTGTTTGGGGTATTGATATATCACATCATCAAAAAAATGTTGATTTTGATCAGTTAGTTAAGGAAAACAAACCTGCATTTGTAATATTAAAATCTACCGAAGGGAAATCATACGTTGATGATGCATATCTAATTCGTTTGCATAAATTTCGTGAATTAGGAATTCCAGTAGGAGGGTATCACTTTTTCAATTACGATGTGAGTGGAAAATTACAAGCGGAACATTACATAAAAACGGTTGGTTTACGCAAAGGTGATTTATATCCGATATTAGATGTTGAAATGAAACATAGTAGTACACAAAGTAAACAATGGATTGTGAAAGAGATTAAAGCTTTTTGTGAATTGGTGGAAGCGAAATATGGTGTTAAGCCAATCATTTATTGCGAGTACGATTATTACCGTAAATACCTGAAAGAAGAATTTAGTGATTATCAATATTGGATCAGTGATTTTTACAGGGAGCCTCGTTGTAAATATGTAATGTGGCAATATGATATTTTACATGTGGAAGGAGTAGGCAGTATTGATAATAATCGGTTAGCTGAAGGTGTGAAGTTAGAGCAGCTTATTTTGAAATAGCTTTTATTTGAAGGAATACGATTATTTTACTTCGTTTAACTTTCAATTAGCAACAAAATATACACCCTTCTAATCGAAATTAACAATTTGTAGTTGTTTTAATTGTTGCTTAACAATTTGTTTTTCAATTATTAATAACAAATAAAAAAAATAATTGTTAATATCTTAACATTTTTTAGGAAAGCAATACTACGTTATGTAAATTTACAGCCCCATTAATCACAGGGTTATACTATAATTTATGAAGAAGCTTTTACTCTTGTTTTTTTCTTTGATGTTTTATGTGAATGGGTGGGGGCAGGACCCGTCATTTTCACAAATTGACAATACATTAGTTTATTATCATTCTTCGTATATGCCTATCAAGGGAGGCGTTAATGTATCCGGAGTATATCGTAATCAGTGGAGTGAGGTGCCCGGTGGATTTACAACTCAGTTTCTTCACGTTGATATCAAGCCTGCAAAAAAAAATACAGGATTTGGATTGAATATTTGTAATGATATTGAGGGAGCTGCTTTCATTAAAACTCAAAGAGCTGATTTGATAGTCCGTCAAAAGTGTCCAATAAGATATAAGATAAAGAAAAAGGAATTAGTAAGCTTGACTTTTGGTGGTTACGTAGGAGTTCAAAGAAAATCTCTTGATTGGTCAAAATTGGTTTTTTCGGATGAGATAGACCCTGTTTTTGGGATATATCAAAACTCATCTCAATTAACACCAACAATTTTAAATAGCTTATTTTATGATTGTGGTATTAGTGTTTCTGGCGAATTTAAATTTAAGTTAAACGAATACAGAATCCCGTTAGACTTACATGCATCTTTAAATCATTTTTTATCTCGAGGATGGGAGTCTTTGCAAGGCTTGGATACTAGGCTGCCAAGATTGTTTGTTATAACCGCAGCAACCACAATACAAAAAAATTCATTTTATAATATTCCGCTAATTAAACCAACAATACAGTATGAAAAACAATCTACCATACATAGGATAAAATGTGGGTCTCTTGTCGGTTATTTAGATGATCGAAATGATAGGTCATTTTACCTTGGAATGTATTATTCATCATTTATTAATACTCGATATAGAGGTAATGCATATTCAATTATTCCAGCGGTGGGATACGAAAAAGTTGTTAATGATTTTTTAATTGGTGTAGCTTATTCTCATGATATGAACCTCTCTGGTGTTAATTTCTCTAATGTAGGACCAGTTCATGAAATAACATTCGCAATTAATGCCGTTACAGGAGACAAGAAATATAAAAGTAAGTCCAATATATTTAAAAAATGCGCAGACTTTTAATATTGCTCCTATACATAGCTAATTGTCAATTTGGACTAGCTCAATGTAGTAATTGGACCTTAAAAGCCGATTGTGGTAGTATTACTGCTAATGGAGGGGTTTGTAATGGGTCTCAAACTATTTTTTGTATTGGAGATTCAGTCGGTGTTTTAAATACAACGGTTAGTAACGTTGATTCAAGTTTTATTTGTTGGGGTGATGGAACAATTGATCGATTTGTTGGTAAATTTATAGGATGTAAAAAGCATAAATACTCGTTCCCCGCCGATAGTTGTGTAGGTCCTGATGGAATTCCTATCGAAATAAAAATAGGGGTAAAGGATACATGTTCAAGTGGTTTAGTGAGTTTTCATTGGATAACAACTCCAATACAAATAAAATTCAAACCTAAGGCGAAAATAAATGTAGATACACTTGTTTGTGTTGGATCACCAGTAAATATTACAAATACATCTTGTTTTAATTCTGCAGTACCTACCCATCTTTGGAATTTTGGTGATGGCACAACCTCTAATTTAGAAAATCCTGGAACACATACATACTATTCGGCAGGTACTTATACTATTACTTATACGGTAACAAATCCTTGTGGTAGTTCCTCGGTTTCAAAAAATGTAATTGTAAAGCCTCCCACAATAATAAATCCTTTATCTAACAATACTGATTGGTGTTCTCCTAGCAGCTTTCATCCCGATATCAATTCTCAAAACGCTGTTACATTTCTATGGTCATCTAATCCAACTAATAATATTAGTTTTACGGCTCCAATTGACTCTCAACCATTAATTCAAATAAATTCAGCGGGTCAATATCAAATAGGCGTTGATGTAACCGGTTGTTGTTCTTATACATCAGGTGGTAATGGTCCATACAGCCGATGTCATTGGGATACTACCTTTAATATCCTGCAAGGCCCTTCAATTAATAATACTTCTATACCTGTTTTTTGCGGTTCGGCAACCTTTAATCCTGTTACATATATAAACGCAACAGGTAGTATTACACAATATCAGTGGAGTTTTCAAGGCGGAACACCTACTAGTAGTAATAGTGCTAACCCAGGAAATGTATCGTATAATACACCGGCAGTGTATCCAATAAAATTAATTGTTTTCAGTAGTTGTGGAAATGATACAATAATTGATTCAGTTCGGGTTTTGCCTCCAACAATAATTCAACCTGTTTTATCAAATTTAAGTAATTGTGCCCCCCTTGTTTTTAATGGAAACATGAACGCTTTAAACGCACAAACAACAGCATGGAGTTTAAATCCTAATCTTGGTTCAAGTATTACAAGTCCAAATGCAAATCAGACTAGTATTAGTATTAGTAATCCAGGTCTCTATACAATAAACGCTTCAGCGAGTGGATGTTGTACAGCACCTCAAAGTGTTTGCAGTTGGAGTAGCCAAATTTCATTACAACAAGGGCCTAATATTTCATCTAATCCAATACCATCCTTTTGCGGCAATGCGAGTTTCAACCCTAGGACATATATTAATCCATCAGGAAATATTTCACAATATCAGTGGTCATTTCCAGGTGGGAATCCATCAAGTAGTAATAATGCATTACCAGGTAATGTGGGCTATAATACTCCTGGTGTATATCCTTTAACATTAGTCGTTTTTAGTAGTTGTGATACAATAACTATCGTTGATACTGTAAGAGTTTTACCTCCAACTATTATTACACCAACAGTTAGTAATGGTGGCAATTGCGTTCCGCTTAGTATAAATGCTAATATGAATGCTCAAAATGCTCAGACATTAATTTGGGGAATAAATCCTTCTATTAATACAGTTATTTCAAATGTAAATAATAATCAAACTAGTATTAATATAAATGATCCTGGTAGTTATACAATTACTGCAAATGCAACTGGATGCTGTACCGCGCCATCAAGCGTTTGTAGTTGGAGTTATCAAACTTCTTTAATACAAGGACCGAATATTACATCTAATCCAATTCCAAGTTTTTGTGGATCTGCTGTAATTAATCCTTCAAATTATTTCGTTAGTAGTGGTGTTATAAATCAATATAATTGGCAGTTCCCAAATGGTTCTCCTAGTTCAAGTTCTCAATCAATTCCACCAACTATTAATTATAACACTCCGGGTGTTTATCCGATTACATTAACAGTTACAAATAGTTGTGGAAATAGCACTTTTGTCGATTCAGTTAGAGTTGCGGCTCCTACCATAATTCAACCAAGTTTAGTACAATCTGGAAATTGTACTCCTGTTATAATAAATGCTAACATTAATGCGCAAAATGCTCAAACATTTAATTGGTCAATAACCCCTGTCTTAGGCACAGTAATAGCAAATCCAACAAGCGCACAAACAAATATAGATATAAATAATTCAGGAACATATACGGTTCAAGCAAATGCTACTGGCTGTTGTACTGCTCCTCAAAGTGTTTGTAATTGGACGTCGAATTCGATTTATTTTCCTCAAGGTCCTAATATCACCGCTAGTATTATACCTCCTTTTTGTGATTCTGCAGCTGTTAATATTTTACAATATTTTAATGTTTCTGGTGTTGTTTCAAATTACAATTGGAGTTTCACTGGAGGACAACCAAGTAGTTCAAATTTACCTAATCCTGGTGTTGTAAAATACAATACGCCTGGTAATTATGTTATTAGTTTGATAGTAGATGGTCCTTGTGGCACTGACACCTTATTTGCCACAGTTGTGGTTAGCCCTAAGCCGGTTATAGATATTAATCCAGATTATATTTATGGATGTGATACACTGACGGTAAATTATATAAATAATATAACATTTGGAGATTATTCATGGGGTTTATCGAATGCAAATAATGCTCAATTTGTGAATTCGACAAATTTAAACAGTCCTTCACCAAGTTTATATTTTAGTTCTCCAGGCTACTATTCCTTATCAGTTACGGCCTCGACTCAGGGCTGTAATCCGATTTCAGATAATTTTATTGTGGAAATAGGAGAAGGTCCCAAACTTATTCAAATTCAGCAAATTGATGATGTGTGCGACTCTATATTTTTAAATTTAACAGACTATTATAGTTTAAGTCCTAGAGTTAGTGATTCAGGTTATGTTTGGAATGTGAATTATAATGGTAGCACTATTTACAATTATAATGGATCAAATCCCAATTTAGTAGCAATTGTTGATACTGGATTATATATAGTAACTGTTGGTGTGTGGAATGATTGTGACTCAATTATTTTAACAGATACATTTAGATATAAATTGCCTCCTGTACTTTACTTACCTAGTGATACTAATATTTGCAAGGGTGCAGGTTCAATAATTCTATCTGCGATTCCAAGCGGTGGTGTTTGGACATATAATGGAAATTTGATTGGTGCTAGTTTTAATTCGGATTCAACTAATGTACTAAACAACTATTTTTTATATTCATATGGTTCCGCTACTTGTGCTGTAAAAGATTCATTTTTAGTTGCTGTGATAGGTGCTGGAATTAATGCTGGACGTGATACATTTTTTTGTAGCAATAGTAATCCGGTCAATTTTTCAGGTTTCCCAACTGGTGGTTATTGGCTAGGTTCGGGAATTACTGATTCAATTATTGGTACATATTCTCCTAGTTATACTAATTTATCATTGGATACAGTCGTGTATACATTTGTTGACTCTGGTCTTGGTTATAATTGCATCATTCGTGATACTTTCAATGTAATTATTTTTCAACCTACGGCAAGTGCATATCAAATCCCTGATACTGCATGTGTAAATCAATCACTGTTGTTTTCCAATAATGCTCCTGGTACAAATTCAATTTGGGATTTTGGTGATGGTTCGCCGTTTTCTTTTCTTAATACAGTAAATCATACATATAATATTTCAGGAAATTACCCGATTACACTAGTTTACGAAAATCAATTTGGATGTAAGGATACCGTACAAGCTCCACTTGAAATTATTGCCCCTCCTGATGCATCTTTTGTTTTAGATACAAATAAAGGTTGTTCTCCTTTAACGATAAATATAGATAATTTAAGCTCTTTTTATGGAGCAAATACGTATGCTTGGAATTATGGTAATGGTGTATATGATACAATTTATAATCCAGGCAACATCGTTTTTAATCAAGGGCCTGGCGATTCAACAATTTATCATTTGCAATTGACAACAAGTAATGCTTGTGGAATCGCTACCGCATTAGATAGCATCACCGTATATCCAATCCCGGTACCAGGTTTTGGAATTAATTATAATGATTCTTGCTCTCCAGCAACAATATTTTTTAATAACGTCACAACTGGGCAACCACAATACTATGAATGGTATATTAATGGAGTTTTAGTTTCGACAGATTCTATTTTAGCACCACAAGTTTTTGTTACAGATTCATTGGATTCAACTTATGTAATTAAGTTAGTATCTTCTAATCGTTGCGGAGTTGACAGTATTTCAAAAAGTGTAACTATCCGTCCAAATCAAGTCAAAGCTTTTTTTAATTCAGATAAAGTACAAGGTTGTCGACCTTTGAAATGTACTTTTTCAAGTGTGGTTGCGGCAAGTTCAGTAGTAAGTTGGGATTTTGGTGATGGCTATTCTTCTTTTGGAGATACGGTTGTACATGTGTTTGATACTGCTGGAGTTTTTACAGTTTGGCAATATGTAGATAATTTATGTGGATTTGATTCAATTTCACAGACGATTGAAGTTTTACCACAACCTGTTTTAGACTTCTCAATGTCTGTTAAAGGTTGTAATAACGATACAATTGAAATAACTAATTTATCGCCTAATATTTCAGGTTATTATTGGGATTTCGGAGATAGTTCGCCAATTGATTCCGTTGCATTTTCTCCGAACCACATTTTTGAAGATCCTGGAGTTTATAATGTAACTTTAATTGGTTTTTCTTCCATTAATGGTTGCCCTGATACATTATTGAAATCAATACAAATAGTTCAGCATCCTGAAGCCGAATTTGTATTGAGTGGAATAAATGGTTGTTCTCCTTATTTGATTAATTTAAATAGTATTACACCAAATGCTTCGTTCTTTTTATGGGATTTGGGTAATGGAGATACTTTAACGGGAAATCCAATTAGTTATACCTATATAACCCCTGGTCAATATTCAATTAGTTTGTTTTTGTTAGATTCTAATTTGTGTAGCGATGATACTTCTTATAATTTTATTAACGTATTTCCTGTACCAATTGCAGATTTCAACTTTATTCAAAATCCAATTTGTCAAACACCAACAAATTTAGAGTTTCAAAATTTAAGCATAGGAGCTAATAACTATGATTGGTTTTTTGGTAATATTGGTCAATCAGTTACTATAAATCCAATATTGCAAGTTTCTGATCCACAATTATTAAATGTGGAATTAATTTCAAGTAATCTATATAATTGTAAAGATACTATTCAAAAAATCATAAAGGTATATGGTGAACCTAATGCTTCATTTATTCCTTTAACATTGGAAGGTTGTGTTCCATTAACTATCAATTTTATAAATACATCCTCAAATGCGAGCAATGCGTTTTGGGATTTTGGCAATGGAGATACGATCTTGGGAAGTTCTGTTTTTTATACTTACAATCAAATTGGACAATATGATGTTACTTTAATTGCGAATGAAGATTCCGTATGCTACGATACGTTAAAAGTTGATAATGCCATTAATGTACTTCCAATTCCAACCGCTAATTTTAGCTTTTATCAAGTTGATACAATAATAAATCCAAGTGGTATTTATCAATTTACAGATTTATCTATTGACGCAGTAAAATGGGTTTGGAATTTTGGCGATGGTAGTCCTTTGGTTTATGATAAAAATCCTATACATCGTTTTTATAATAACGGAATCTTTTATGTTTCATTGATAGTTTATAACGATGTTGATTGTCCTGACACTGCAATATATGCAATTCAAGTAGATTTTTTAGGATCATTATTTATACCTAACGCTTTGTCTCCTGATGCTGGTACTATCGAAACGATGTATTTTATTCCAAAGGGAGTTGGATTGGCTTCTTATAATATTGAGGTGTTTTCTCCGTATGGAGAAAAAGTTTGGTCGTCTAATAAAATAAATAATGGACAACCAGAGGAGAAATGGGATGGTACTTTTAATAATAAGCCAGTTCCTCAGGGCGCATATGTTTGGAAGGTGGATGCTATATTTCAAAATGGCAACCGATGGAATGGAATGAGTTATAAAGGCGAACCACCTTCAACTTATGGATCATTAATGATTATCAGATAAGCTTTTTATAATATTTCAAGTTGGTTTTCGTTCTTCAATAAACCAAACTTTATGAACAGATTATTTCTTATTGCAATTATTTTCTTGTTTGCAAATAATTGTTTAGCTCAACAATGGACAGAACAAGAGTTTGAAGCTGCTAATACGGCTAAAAATATTAAAGGAATTACGCTCGAGGAAAAAGAAGTTTTTCGTTATATCAATCTCGCTCGCCTTTATCCTAAAAAATTTGCATCCATTGAATTGAAAAAAGCTATTGAAGATGGATTGTATAAAGAAACTGAATTTACAAAATCGCTTCAAGTAACATTAAATCAAATGAAGCCAGTTAATGCATTGACTTTTGATCAAGGCATGTATCAACTCGCCAATTGTTTTGCAATAGAGAGTGGTAAATCTGGTTCTTACGGACATCATCGTGTAAATTGCGTTGATGGGTTTGATGGAGAATGTTGTTCTTATGACTGTCAAACGGGATTGACTGTCACACTTCAATTATTAATTGATCAAGATGTACCTAGTTTAGGACATCGTGGAATTTGTTTGGATGATGAATTTTCTAAAGTTGGAGTTAGCATAAGGCCACATAGCTATTATAATTATTGTTGTGTTTTAGATTTTAAACGCAATGACTAGAGTAAAGTCTTAGTTATCGACTTGCATTTTTTAAATTCAATATTCGAATTTTTAACTGATTGATAAATATTTATTGAATAGTAGTTATAAAAAAAGAGGACCATTTGGCCCTCTTTTTTGTTATAGCTTTTATATATTCTTACAACGACTTAATCTCCGCCACTAACTTCGTTAGTACAGCTTTTGCATCGCCGAATAACATACTTGTCTTCGGATTAAAGAATAATTCATTTTCAATACCTGCATATCCTGCATTCATTGAACGCTTGTTTACGATTATATGTGATGCGTTTTCTACATCTAAAATTGGCATTCCGTAAATAGGAGAGGAAGGATCGTTATGAGCCGCTGGGTTTACAACGTCATTAGCTCCAACAACTAAAACCACATCCGTAGAAGAAAATTCAGGATTGATGTCTTCCATCTCAACTAACTTATCATACGATACATTCGACTCCGCAAGTAATACGTTCATGTGTCCTGGCATACGACCAGCAACAGGATGTATCGCATATTTTACTTCAACACCACGCTCTTCTAAAATTGTTTCTAATTCATGTATAACATGCTGCGCCTGCGCAACTGCTAATCCGTACCCAGGTACAATAACTACTTTCTTAGAGTAGTTCATTAATACCGCCGTATCCGATACATTTATATCTTTTATACTTCCAGAAACTGAACTTGAACCTGCGGCAGCATCTCCACCACCAAATGCTCCGAAAATTACATTGCTCAACGGACGATTCATTGCCTTACACATAACTAATGTAAGTAACGTACCTGCCGATCCTACTAGAATACCACCTGTCAACATGATTTTGTTGTCATAAAGAAATCCTCCGAAAGCAGCAGCTAATCCAGTAAACGAGTTTAATAAAGATATAACTACTGGCATATCCGCTCCACCAATAGGAACAGTAAATAAGATTCCGTAAACAATCGCAACTGCAAATAATAAATACAAGAATGTCATACTTGGTGCTGTCATAACTACCCATGCTCCAAATAAAACAACCCCCGCCATTACTATCGTATTAATGACATTATATTGCGGTAGTCGAATAGGTTGCTTCATCGTGCCATTCAATTTTAAATAGGCAATGATAGATCCCGAAAAAGAAACGGTACCAATCACCATTCCTGCAATAATGGTTGCTAAAGCGCCCGTGTGATGTAAGTTGTGCTCGTATTCCATCAAACCAATTAACGCAGCACAGGCACCGCCCATACCATTAAACATCGATACCAATTCAGGCATCTTTGTCATCTGAACTTTTTTAGCTGTTAACCATCCAACGATAGTTCCTAATAAGATAGCTCCGAAAATTAATGCGTAGATAATTCCTGGAACAACATGGTCTGCTACAACAGCACCATCTTCGGTTTTCTTTTCAAACAAAAAGATAGTACCTAAAATAGCGAGGGTCATTCCTGCAGCTCCCAATAAGTTTCCTTTGCGGGCCGACTTTGGATTCCCCATCATTTTTAATCCGACAATAAATGTTACGGATCCTATTAAATATGATAATTCGAGCAATGCACTCTTCATAATTCTGTATTGATTAAATTATTTTTTCTTGAACATTTCCAACATGCGGTCTGTTACTACAAAACCGCCAACTACGTTTAGCGTACCTAATAAAACCGCTAAAAATCCTAATGCTAATGCCAGGTAATCCGTAGGGTCAACATTAAGCATTACGTAAATAGCTCCCACGATTACTACACCATGGATTGCATTTGCTCCACTCATTAATGGAGTATGTAATACTGTTGGTACGCCACCAATTACTTCGATACCTACAAACACCGATAGTAAAACGAAATAAATCATTTCGCGGTGTTCGCTGATTAAGTTTAAAATTGATTCCATTTTATATTCTTTTATTTTTCCTTTTTAAATTAAGCAATCATCTTTTTTCCTTCGTGGACAATCAACGAACCTTTTGTGATTTCTTCTTCCATTTCCCATTTGAAGCCATCTTTACTTGCTAAATGCAATAAGAATGTTTGAATATTCTTCGCATATAAATCAGAAGCATTGAATGGAAGTAGGGAAGGGATGTTAGATTCTCCAATAATGGTTACTCCATGTTTTACAACAGTTGCGTTCACTTCGCTGATTGCACAGTTTCCTCCTTGCTCAACCGCCATATCTACAATCACAGATCCTAAACGCATGCTCTTTACCATGTCTTCTGTCACCAACACTGGAGCTTTACGTCCTGGGATTAATGCGGTAGTAATAACGATATCTGCTTCGGAAACATGCTTCGCAACTAGTTCCTGTTGATTCTTTAAAAACTCGTCTGAAACTCCTTTTACATATCCACCTTCAATTTTGATGGAGTCATCACCTTTAACTTGAATGAATTTACCACCTAACGATTCAACTTGCTCTTTTGTCTCAGGACGAATATCTGTTACTTCAACGATAGCTCCTAAACGTTTAGCAGTTGCAATTGCTTGTAAGCCCGCTACACCAGCTCCAAAAATCACCACTTTAGATGGCTTAATAGTTCCAGCTGCTGTCATTAACAAAGGAAATATTTTTCCAAGTGTATTAGCTGCAAGAATTACTGATTTGTAACCCGCTAAGTTAGCTTGTGAACTTAAAGCATCCATTTTTTGTGCTCTTGAAATACGCGGAATTGCATCTACTGAGAATGCTGTGATACCTTGTTTAACGCAAGACTCTACTAAGGCTGGATTTGTTCCTGCCCACATAAAAGAGATTAAAACAGCACCTTTTTTCATTTGTGCAATTTCAGCATCGGTAGGGGCATTTACTTTCAAAATAACATCAGCAGTCTGATAAATTTTATTTGCATCTGCTTCTAGTTTTCCACCTGCATTGATATAACTATCATCAGAAAAATAGGAGTTCATTCCTGCTCCCGACTGAATACAAACATCAAAGCCGGCTTTTACCAATTGTGCAGTAACATCTGGCGTAACAGCTACTCTTTTTTCGTACGCCTTTGTTTCTGTTGTAATTCCAATTAACATAATTTCTCAAAATTATTTTAGTGGTGCAAAGGAATATAAAAATCACCACTTTATGCTCAATTTTTTAAATTGTTTTTAATCATTTAACACCTCTCTAACAATGAATTTTAGCAATTGGGTAAATGGGATATTGAAATAGTCCTAATAATTGTCGATTTTCAAATTCCTAAATACATGAAATTGAATTGTTTTTGCCCTGTAAAACTTTTTATTTTTTATCTGCGCATTTTTTCGCAAATTTGTGAGTAATTAGTAGAATCAGATATGGCGAAGTTTACTCCCGCGTACTTAAAGAAATTGGAAGAGCTCCTCAAAGAGCAGACTTACGAGGTGCGTTATGAAAAGGGAAATTTTAGATCGAATTATTGTCTTTTAGAGGCGAAAAGAGTAGTGGTAATCAATAAATTTTCCACGCTGGAAAGTCGTATTCAGGCTTTAATTGAAATCATTACCACGCTAAATACAAATAATCAGATACAAGTAGATCTTCGCGATATCGGACTTAAAAATCCGATTGTCAGCAAAGAAGAAAGCATGGAGCTGGATTTTGCAGCAAATACTGAAGAAGCAGTGGTGCCACCCGCGGAAAACACCGAAAACGAATAATCCTCTTGCAAACGAAAATCACATTTTTAGGTACAGGAACTTCTCAGGGTGTCCCTCTGATTGGCTGTGATTGTGATGTTTGTTTGTCGGATGATGCACGCGATAAACGATTGCGAACTTCTATCATGATTGAACGTGGAGATACGACTGTTGTAATTGACTCAGGTCCGGATTTTCGTCAGCAGATGTTACGTGAGAAGGTGAAGAAATTGGATGGGTTAGTTTTTACTCACGAGCATAAAGATCATATTGCCGGAATGGATGATATCCGTGCTTTCAATTTCATCAATAAAAAGCCAGTAGATGTATATTGTACTAAGCAAGTAGAAACAGCTTTGCGTCGCGAGTTTTTTTATGCTTTTGAAAACGATTATCCAGGAGTTCCGGAGCTTAACATTTATAATTTCAACGATGAAGCTTTTACCATCGGAGATATTACCCTGATTCCAATAAAGGTTTTTCATGCGCAACTTGAAATCCGTGGATTTAGAATTGGTGATTTCACCTTTATTACTGATGCTAATTTTATAAGTGAAAAAGAAAAAAAGAAAATTGAAGGTTCGAAAGTGATGGTGATTAATGCTCTTCGACGAAATTTTCATCCTACGCATTTTAATCTTGACCAAGCACTATTTTTATTGGATGAATTGAAGATTGAACAAGGATATTTGATTCATTTAAGTCATCAAATGGGAAAACATGAACTTGTTTCTTCAGAGTTGCCAGCTCAGCGATTTGTAGCTTATGATGGCTTACAGTTAATACTTGATTAATTGTGAAAAAGTATGTTTTTAATTCTTGTTTTATTTTAGGATAAGTCCTAATTATCGCCTTATCTTTGTACTTATGCATTCACGAATGATTATTGCCATCGACGGATTTTCTTCTTGTGGTAAAAGTACTGTCGCAAAGGCCATTGCCAAGCGTTTAGGACTTAAATACATCGATTCTGGTGCAATGTATAGAGCGGTAACGCTTTATTTTATGCGCAACGGAATTCCTATTCCAGATTCAGATGAGTTAGTTGATTTTCCATTTGATTTCAATCCGGTTTTAGATAAAATTCAAATTACATTTCAAGTAAATCCAGCAACAGGATTAAGTGAAGTATATTTGAACGGTGAAAATGTAGAACAGCCAATTCGAACGATGGAAATTAGCGAGCAGGTAAGTCATGTGAGCGCGATTAAAACGGTGCGAAAAAAAATGGTGGAGCTTCAACAGCAAGAAGGGGAGCAAGGAGGTTTGGTGATGGATGGAAGAGACATCGGTACGACTGTTTTTCCGCATGCTGATTTAAAGATATTCATGAAGGCTGATCCGATGATTCGTGCTGATCGCCGATTTAAGGAACTTGTATCAAAGGGTGTTGAGATTACAGTGGAAGAGGTGATAAGTAATGTTGTTGGACGTGATTACGAAGATTCTCATCGTGAGGAAAGTCCGCTAAGAAAAGCCGATGATGCTATAGTTTTGGACAATTCTCATTTGAATCAAGAAGAACAAGTGGAGTTTGTGGTGAAAGAAATAGAGAAGTTTAAAGTAGGTTGCTAAACAATATTTAATACCAAGTGTTGTTATCAAACAAATAAAAAGATGAACGTTACAATAGATCCTAATTCTGGTTTTTGCTTCGGAGTGGTATATGCTATTCAAATGGCCGAAGACGAGTTGGATGAAACAGGTAAATTATACTGCTTAGGTGATATCGTTCACAATAATATGGAAGTTGATCGCTTGAAAGCGAAAGGTCTCCAGATTATTAATCATGATGACTTAGCCAATTTACATGACTGTAAAGTTTTAATTCGCGCGCATGGCGAGCCTCCTTCAACGTATGAATTGGCGCTCAAAAATAATATTGAACTAATTGATGCATCTTGCCCCGTTGTTTTAAAACTTCAAAACCGAGTAAAAACTAGTTTTGAAGGAATAGATAACGATGCACAAATTGTGATTTACGGGCAGCCAGGGCATGCCGAAGTGAATGGACTGGTAGGACAAACAGATGGCCGAGCAATCGTAGTTTTTGAAGAAAAAGATTTGGATAACATCGATTACGATAAGCCGGTTCACTTTTTTTCGCAGACCACTAAAAGCACCATTGGATTTGAAAAGATGGTTCGTGATATCCAGGAACGAATTGTTAAACATAAAGGATCATTAGAAGATGGCGATTTTATAACCAACGATACTTTATGTCGCCAGGTATCAAATCGCGAACCTCAGCTAAAGCGTTTTGCTACTGCATATGAGGTAGTTGTATTCGTTAGCGGAAGAAAAAGTTCAAATGGTAAAGCCTTGTATGCGGTTTGTAAAAATGTAAATCCAGATAGCTATTTTGTTTCATCGGCAGATGAAATCGAGGCTGATTGGTTTAACGGAAAGCAAACGGTTGGGATTGCTGGAGCGACATCAACGCCGATGTGGTTGATGGAACAAGTGAAGGAAAAAATCGAGCAGATGGCTGTTTTAGAAAGCCATTAATTCAAGCATTTTTTCAAATATTATTTTTCCAATTTTAGAAATATTAAATCCTTTGATATTCAAAGGATGTTTATTACATTTGCACTCCTTTTTTGAAGCACTTAAAATCAAGAGAGGCAATAAACTAGATGGCAAATTCTACACATATCAATTTTGCAACGCCTGATTCCAACGACTTTGATTGGGATAACACAGGCAAAGCTTATGAAACGTACAAGTCAGCTGACCGTGAAAAAATGGAAGCATTGTACGATCATAAGTTGAATCAAGTGCTGGAGCACGAAATCATGATGGGTACCATCATTAGCTTAACCAGCAAAGAAGCCGTTGTTGACATCGGCTACAAGTCGGATGGTTTAATTCCGCTTACTGAATTCCGTCACATGCCTGACTTAAAAGCAGGTGATCAGGTGGAAGTGTACGTGGAAACGACAGAAGACAAAAACGGTCAATTGATCCTTTCTCACAAGCGTGCGCGTGCTACCAAATCTTGGGAGCGTGTTAACGAATCTTTGGAGAAAGATGAAATCATTACCGGTTACGTTAAATGCCGTACGAAGGGTGGTTTAATCGTAGATGTTTTTGGTATTGAAGCTTTCTTACCAGGATCTCAAATCGATGTTAAGCCTATCCGTGACTACGATGTTTACGTAGGAAAAACAATGGAATTCAAGATTGTTAAAATCAATCAGGAGTTCAAAAATGTGGTTGTTTCTCACAAGGTTCTTATCGAGAACGAAATGGAGAAGCAGAAGCTTGAAATTATGAGTAAACTTGAAAAAGGTCAAGTACTTGAAGGAACTGTGAAAAACATCACTTCTTATGGTGTGTTCATGGATCTTGGTGGTGTTGATGGCTTACTTCATATTACTGATATCAGCTGGGGCCGCATCAATCATCCAGAAGAAGTATTGAAGTTGGATGATAAAATCAATGTAGTAATTCTTGATTTTGATGATGAGAAGAAGCGTATCGCGTTAGGATTAAAACAATTAACTGCTCAACCTTGGGAAGCTTTAGATGCAAATCTAAAAGAAGGCGACCGTATCAAAGGAAAAGTAGTTGTGTTAACTGACTACGGTGCATTCATCGAAATTATCCCGGGTGTTGAAGGTTTAATTCACGTTTCTGAAATGTCTTGGTCACAGCATTTACGTAGTCCACAAGACTTCTTAAAAGTAGGTGATGAAGTAGAAACAGTAATCCTTTCAATAGACCGTGATGAGCATAAAATGTCATTAGGTTTAAAACAACTTTCTGATGATCCTTGGGGAGCTATCTTAGCTAAATATCCTGTTGGATCGAAGCATAAAGCGAAGGTTCGTAACTTCACTAACTTCGGAGTATTCGTTGAGTTAGAAGAAGGAGTTGATGGATTAATCCACATCAGCGACTTAAGCTGGAACAAGAAAATCAAGCATCCTGCTGAATTCACTAAGATTGGTGAAGAACTAGATGTTGTTGTTTTAGAAGTTGATGTTGACAACCGTCGTTTAAGTCTTGGACATAAGCAATTAGAAGATAATCCTTGGGATACTTACGAAACAGTATTCACTGTAGGAAGCGTTCACGAAGGTGCTATCGGTAAAGTAACTGATAAAGGTGCTGCAGTAATGTTCTCAACATATGGTGTTGAAGCATTCGCTCCATACCGTCAGTTATCTAAACAAGATGGAACTGTTGCTAAAGAAAACGAAACTTTAGATTTCAAAGTAATCGAATTCAGCAAGGACAACCGTCGTATCGTAGTTTCTCATACTCGTATCTTTGATGAAAAGGCTGCTGAAGAAAAGAAAGTTCAGTCTGCTGAAAAAGAAAAAGATGAGAACACAACTGCTAAAGCTGTGAAGAAAATTAAAGAATCACAGGAGAAATCAACTTTAGGAGATATCTCAGCACTTGCTAATCTTAAGAATAGCATGGATGAAAACAATAACAATGCATAATTTTAGTTTTCATAAATAGTAAAAAGTCCCTCTTAATTCGTTAAGGGGGATTTTTTTTTGAATAAATACACTAAATTTGCTCTCGATGCAAAACGGACAAACAAAGCGGATTTTTAACAAGGAATTGCTGAGCATTACCATTGATCGCTTATGTTATCAGTTAATCGAAAATCATAATGATTTTAAAGGCACCGTAATCATCGGAATACAGTCCAGAGGTGTGTTAGTTTCTCGTCGTATTTTCAAACGCCTGCAAGAAATAAATCCCACTATAAATATTGAATACGGGGAACTAGATATCAGTTTTTACAGAGATGATTTCAGACGTAGAGAATTGATTGTTCCAAGTGCCAACAAAATGGATATTCAGGTAGAAGGGAAGGTTGTTGTTTTAGTGGATGATGTATTATACACAGGTAGAACAATAAGAGCCGCATTAGATGCGCTACTTGATTTTGGCCGTCCTACTAAAGTGGAATTACTCGCTTTAATTGACAGAAAGTTTAGTCGTGAATTACCGATTGCTGCGGATTATATCGGGCAATCTATAGATACCATCGCAAGTGAAAAAGTATTAGTTCAACTTCAGTCGGATGATGGTGACGACGGAGTATGGATCACTTCATCAGAAACAAAATTATGAGTCAGCAGTTGAGTGTTAAACATCTTCTAGGCATTAAAGATCTTACGAAAGAAGATATTGAACTCATTTTTCAAACCGCTGATAATTTTAAAGAGGTAATTAATCGTCCGATTAAAAAAGTGCCTTCTTTGCGCGACATAACAGTTGCCAATATTTTCTTTGAAAATTCTACTCGTACAAGGTTAAGTTTTGAGTTAGCTGAAAAGCGTTTATCAGCCGACGTAGTTAATTTCTCTGCTTCCGGATCTTCTGTATCTAAAGGAGAAACATTAATCGATACGGTAAATAATATTCTAGCGATGAAAGTTGATATGGTGGTTATGCGACATCCAAAGCCAGGAGCCGCAGTGTTTCTTGCCAATCATATTAATGCAAGCGTAATCAATGCGGGTGATGGTACCCATGAGCATCCAACGCAAGCACTGCTTGATGCCTTTTCAATCAGAGAAAAACTAGGAAATGTAGAAGGTAAGAAAGTGGTGATTGTGGGAGATATTCTTCACTCGCGCGTAGCACTATCAAATATTTTTTGTCTTCAAAAGTTAGGAGCAGAGGTTATGGTTTGCGGACCTAAAACACTTATTCCGAAATACATGCAAGATTTAGGTGTGAAAGTAGAACACGATCTAATAAAAGCATTAAACTGGTGTGATGTAGCCAATATGCTTCGCATACAGCTCGAGCGACAAGATATTAAGTATTTCCCTTCGCTCCGTGAGTATAGTATGTTATATGGTCTTAATCGTACCATTCTGGATGGATTAGAAAAAGAAATTGTAGTGATGCATCCGGGACCAATTAATAGAGGCGTAGAAATTACCAGCGATGTGGCCGATAGCAAACAAAGTATTATTCTTGACCAGGTGGAGAATGGGGTAGCTGTTAGAATGGCCGTTTTGTATCTATTAGCTCAAAACAGCGGATTTAAACAATAAATCGTTAACAATCCTTTAAAGCATAATTTTCTGATTTCGATTTTTATAGTATATTTGTTTAAACACCACTAACCGATGCAGTTCACATTAGATAAAAATGATAAATACGTAGTTGTAAAACTACACGAGCAAAAGTTAAACACACTTATTGCTGCTGAGTTAAAATCAGAGTTGTTATTAATCAATAGCCAAGGCTTTTCAAATATTATTGTGGACTTATCCGAATCAATGTATTGCGATTCATCTGGATTAAGTGCGATATTAGTTGGAAATCGTTTATGCAAAAACTCAAATGGAGTTTTCGTTGTAACAGGGTTAAACGACGCGGTTAAAAAGCTCGTGCAAATATCACAATTGGATCAAGTATTAAACATTAAATCATCAAACCAGGAAGCCGTTGAATTTGTTCTTGCAAGTGAAATGGAAAAGAATATCAACGAAGATCAATCATAAAATTCACCACTCATGAGAAAAATATTTACACTTATTGCCTTAATCGTTTTAGCTGGAAATAACATTTCATTTTCACAATGTATACCTAATCCTGCAATCACACAACCAGGAATTTATCCTGATAGTGCAACTGGATTGGCGCCTGCTGTTTTGAATCAGCCTTATTCTCAAGATATGCAATTACGTATTCCTGTTGATACAGTTGTTGCGATAGGACCATTACCAGTAACGGTTCCTATTACATCAATTGAATTATTGTCATTCGCTGGATTACCTGCTGGGTTATCATATATTTGCAATCCTGCAAATTGCGTTTTCCCTGGTGGATCTAATGGTTGTGTAGCTATCACTGGAACACCTACTGTTGCTGGTGTATTTCAGATTACAGCAGTTACAAAAACGAATGCTACAATTTTTGGAGTAGCTAACTCTCAAATTGATACCATCAACTATTATTACATGACAGTAACTACTACTGCTGGATTAAGCGAAGCTGGCGTTCCAACATTGACAATGAGTCAAAATATGCCAAATCCAACTGAAGATTTTACTACAATCATATATAACTTGCCAACTGCAGGTGAAGTTGAATTTTATATGCATAACATGATTGGTAAAGAAGTTTATCACAGAACTTATAACGGTGACCAAGGAGAGAATGTAATGAAGTTAGATGTTCGTGATTTCACTCCTGGTGTTTATATGTATTCCATCTCTATTAACGGCGAGTCGGTTACCAAGAGAATGGTGATTTCCAAAAAGTAAATGGGTTTTGAATTAACAATTTTAGGGAGTAGTTCCGCTACTCCCATATATAATCGTCATCCTACTTCACAACTTTTAATAATTCGTGATCATCATTTTTTAATTGATTGCGGAGAAGGTACTTTAACGCAATTATTAAATTACAGAGTTAAATACCATAAAATCACCCATATTTTTATTAGTCATATGCATGGCGACCACTACCTTGGTTTAGTTGGACTAATATCTACTTTTCATTTGCAAGGGAGAACAAGCGATTTACATATTTACGGACAACAAGAGTTGATGGATATTATCGAGATTCAATTACGGATTTCAAATATGCATCTACGTTATAATCTGATTTTTCATTCGGTGCGACATTATGCTCCTGAGGTGATTTTTGAAGATGAAGAGATCATGGTAAGATCCGTTGTGCTTAACCATCGTGTTCCGTGTACTGGATTTATATTTAAAGAAAAGCCTCGTCCGAGAAAATTGCGTATTGATAAATTACAAGAGCATAATATTCCGTTTACTTATTTTAATAAACTTCGGAAAGGGGAAGACTTCAGAACCTATAACGGTGATGTGATACCGAATAAAGAACTTACTGAAGAACCATCACCATCGCGTTCGTATGCATATTGCTCAGATACAATTTTTGATATTGGTATTGCGGATGAAGTAAAAGGTGTTGATTTATTATATCATGAAGCTACCTTTTTGCACGAACAAGAAGATAGAGCGGCCGCAACTTTTCATTCTACATGCATACAAGCAGCACAAGTCGCTAAAAAAGCTGAAGTGGATAAATTAATCATCGGACATTTTTCAGCGCGCTACCGCGACTTACAACCGTTATTATTAGAAGCAAAAACAGTTTTTAATTCAACCGAATTAGCGCTGGAAGGAAGGAAGTTTAAGGTAGATTAAATTAATTTGAAAATGAGTGATAAAGTGTGTCACAATTTTATTGAGACACTACTTTATCGATGTGCTAATTTGAAAATGAGAATTAATCTTCAATCCTGATGGGCTATCGCGACAAATCTTCAATCTCGATAGTTCGAGCGTCAAATTAAATTAATCGTTTGTAAATGCTTAAAAACCGAATAGTAGTTTTCGAATGAATAATTTTGTCGCGGTCCCGAGGTATTCTCGGGAATGGTGTTGGGAGCTTGTTTTAAAATCTTCAAATCTACTTCTCTTCTAATTCTCAATCCCGATAGCCACCGGGACAAATCTTCAATCCCGATAGAATCGGGACATATTATCAAATCAATTTCTTTTCTAAAAGTAACTTCACCTTTAGCACCGCAGCAACCGAAAGCAAATCTTTAATCTCTCCTCTCATCACCATCTCCACTAATTCATCAAAAGGTAATTTGCGAATTTGTAATTGTTCTGTTTCTTCTGGATTAGCATCGACTACAGTTAGTCCTCTTGCTACAAAAGCATAACCTATTTCATCCGACACAGAATTAGAAAGCTGACATCCATCTATAATCATTTTCCAATCGCTGGCGATTAGTCCTGCTTCTTCTTCAAGCTCACGTTTTGCTCCGATTAATAAATCTTCTCCCTCAGGAACACCACCTTCTATCACTTCCCATTCGTAGGTGTTGGTAGTATAGCGAAACTGTCCAACAATCCATGTATTATTATCATCATCAAGAGGTACAATCGCCATGGCTCTGTTTTTAAAATGTACAACGCCATAAATACCATCATTCCCTGCAGGATTAATAACCTTCGATTCATTCACCTGAATCCACGGGTTGTCGTATTTCATTTCTGTGGAAAGGGTTTTCCAAGGATTCTCTTCTGTCATGCTGTAAATTTATTGAATTCGTTTATTGATTTTGAAAAAGTTGTTTGCTTTACTTTTATATTCGTAAAATAAATATGTTTTTATGAATCGTATAGCTGTTTTTACTTCTGGAGGAGATGCACCTGGCATGAATGCCTGCATTCGCGCAGTAACGCGTGCAGCATTGGCTAACAACATTGCAGTCTATGGAATTATGCGTGGCTATCAAGGACTTATTGAAGATGAAATAATACAGATGGATTCTCGCTCTGTATCGAACATTGTTCAGCGTGGTGGTACTATCTTAAAGACAGCTCGTAGCAAGGAGTTCATGACGAAAGAAGGTCGTGATAAAGCCTATGAGAATCTAAAGAAACATCAAATTGATTGTATTGTTGCAATAGGAGGTGATGGAACGTTTTCGGGAGCAGAGGTATTTACGAATGAACATCCTGATATAAAAATTATTGGTATTCCAGGTACGATTGATAATGATTTAGCAGGAACAGATTTTACACTTGGATTCGATACCGCATTGAATACCGTTGTTGAAGCGGTCGATAAAATTAAAGATACTGCTGCATCACATGATCGTTGTTTTTTGATTGAAGTAATGGGAAGAGATGCTGGTTGCCTTGCTTTATGGTCGGCTGTTGCCGGTGGTGCTGAAATGGTAATGCTTCCCGAAAAAGAAATGAGCGTGGATGATTTAATTCATACACTTGAAACAGCAAAGAAGAATAAAAAGTCGAGTACTATCGTTATCGTTTCCGAAGGAGAAAAGAATGGTGGTGCGCAAGCCATAGCTGCTAAAATGAAAGAGCATATTCAGGATTATGAAACCAAAGTAACGGTTTTAGGTCATATTCAAAGAGGAGGAAAACCTAGTGCATTTGATCGTATCCTTGCTGCTCGTTTAGGCGTACATGCTGTCGAACAATTGTTAGCAGGGCAAACCAAAGTAATGGTTGGAATCAGAAATAACGGGATCGCATTAACGCCATTTGCTCAGGCAATCAAAAGTCACGATCCACTCGACGAAAAACTATTTACGATTGCCAATACTTTATCTATTTAAATTACTACTATGAAAAAAATAATCGCTGTTGCATTACTTGCAAGTTCTTTAAATGTAAATGCACAAGATATTCTTAAAACAAAATCAGGAAAACCTATTTTACCTGCTAAAAACGATTTTGCATTAACGATTGATGCAGTGCCTTTCATCAATTTTACAGGAAACTTATTTAATGGAAGCAGCAACATAGCACCTGAATTTTTATTTGCACAAAAGCATCCGCTAACATTATCAGGATTATATCTAAAAGATAATGATATGGCTTATCGTATGAAAGTGCGTTTAGGTTTTTCGTCATTAAAAAATGATACAGCTGTTGCGAAAAATGGCAGCACTAATCCGAATGAATTAGTTATTGATGAGTCGATTCAAAAAACAAGTGCGATTACTTTGGGCTTCGGAATACAAAAATGGAGAGGCGATGGACGAGTACGTGCATATTATGGCGGTGAGATTTTGTATGGGGTAAAAACAGACAAGACAACTTTTACCTACGGGAATGATTTGAGTAATGAAAATCAAGTAACACGTAATACACTATACAAACCAGGTAATACCATCGAATTTTCATTACGTGGATTTATTGGAATTGAATATTTCTTCGCTCCTAAAATGTCGATTAGCGGAGAGTTTGGATGGGGACCATCTGTACAATCGCGTAAAGCCGGGGAGTTAGTAAGAGAAAAATGGAATGGAGGTGCTGTAGAAGTAATTACAACTGGTACTGGAAAATCTTCTTTGTTTGCTATCGATAACGATAACAACGGAGGTGCATTAAATCTGAATATTTATTTCTGATTTGCGTTTCCTTGTTTGCTTAGATACTCGTCGAGTTTAACATTGTTTTTATACATTTCCTCAGCAAAATATATCAGCGTCGGCAAAAACTGATCTGTCGTTTGATATCCTTTTAAGTTATAGATTAACTGATATTGCCCATCTAGAAAAGAGTAGGTTGGATAACTCATTTGTCCTTGCATTAAATCGATTGCAATTTGATTTGTTTTATACTGTGCAACATAAGTAAATTGCTTATCACGGAAGTTAATCGTGTCCTTCGTTTCTGCATCTAACTTCACTGCGTAGAAGTTATCATTCATGTATTTTACTACTGCTGGATCTTTAAAAGTAGCAGCATCCATTTTTTTACACCATCCACACCACTCGGTGTAGGTATCAATAAAAATGCGTTTAGGTTTTTCATCATTTAACTTAACGGCTTCTTCAAAGCTCATCCAGTGGATGCCGTTAGGATCATACTTGTTTTCGGATGATTGTGCATTGCATCCTGAAAACAAAGAAAATATACAGCAGGCTATAAAAGTGACGAATAGTTTATTTTTCATAATGCAAATTAATGAATTTTAATATTAAATACTAGTTATTTTATATCTCCCATCAGTTTTTTGACGGCTGGTGATATTGCAATTAATATTATACCGCAAATTACTGAGTAAAGTGCCAGTTGCTCATAGCCATTAGTGTATGAAATTAGCTTTTCCATTAATGAGGCTTTCGGATTTGGGTCCGACATTCCCGCACCAATAATACCTGCTACATATTGTCCGTAGGCACTTGCGAGAAACCACATTCCCATCATCATTCCTTGTAAAGGCTGAGGCGAAAGTTTTGTCATGATGGATAATCCAATTGGCGATAAACAAAGTTCTCCGAAGGTAATTACGAAGTAAGCAAGTGTAAATACTTCTAATGAAGTAACTCCATTTGCATCAGCAAAGAATTTTGTCTGATAAAAAACAAAGAACCCTCCAGCTAAAAAGATAAAGCCTAAACCGAATTTAATCAGCGTATTTGGTTCAAGATTTCTTTTACTCATCCATACCCAAATCAAACCAAGAATAGGAGCGAAGATGATTACAAATAGTGCATTCGCTGAATTATTAATTCCATTTGGATCGAATTGAATTCCCAAAATAGTATTATGTAAATTCTCACGCGCAAATAACGCTAACGAACCACCGCTTTGCTCATAGATGCCCCAGAATACAATAGAGAAAAAGATAAACACCAATGCTGCAATTAATTTATTGACTTCCGTTTTAGAATATCTTCTTAATTCAAAGATGATGTAAAGTAATGCAGCAGGTCCGATGGTATACATGAAGTAATCGGTGTACTCTGTTTTTGCAACCATCATCATAATAACAGGGATGACCGCTAATGATCCAATGTAAACAGCAAGCTCTGCGATTCTATTACCTTTACCTTCATTCAGAGGTGATAATCCTATTGGACCTAAACTTTTTTGTGTGAAGATGAACGTTACCAAACTAATTGTCATAACTACCGCGGCTAAACCGAAAGCTAAATTCCACGAGTAAGAATTTGCAATGGCAATACATGCATATCCTCCAAGTAGTGCTCCTACATTAATACCTGCATAAAACAAGGAGAAGCCTGCATCTCTGCGAGAATCATTTTCATGATAGAGCGATCCTACCATCGTTGAGATATTCGGTTTAAAAAATCCAGTTCCGATAATAGTAAAACTAGTTCCTAAGAAAAACCAAAAGTGATTACTGTCTACCGATTGATTCACATTAATTCCGAGTGATAAAATCAAACTTCCAGCAATCATCAATAATCCGCCCCAGAAAAGCGATTTGCGAAACCCTAATATTTTATCAGCAAAGAGTCCACCGATAAATGTAAACGCATATACAAAGGCTTGTATGGCGCCATACTGCAAATTAGCAGTGCCTTCATCCATCTTCAATTGCGATACGATAAATACAGCAAGCATTCCACGCATACCATAAAAGCAAAAACGTTCCCACATTTCTGAGAAGAACAGATACCATAATTGCTTCGGATATTTTCCTTTAAAGTTTTGTATCTCGGCTAATGTCGACATAGTAATTTGGTTTTAATCAAAGTAAATCTATTTTAAGCAATTTACCAATAGGGCATAAATAAAAAAGTCCCGATTTATCATCAGGACTTTTTTATCATTTATAATGGATGTAATTAGTTTACACCGTGCATCATTTTGATTAACTTTCTGTATAATGCTAATAGAATTAGTGAAGCAGCTCCACTTAATACAATAAACACGCAGAAGAAAATAAATAAGTTGTTGATTTGAATTCCTAAGATGCTTGGAATTTCAGTTGATGCTTCTTCACCAGCTCCTGGAGGAATCAACGCACTTAAGGTTCCAGCAAATTTGTTTGCAACTGCGTTTGCTAAGAACCATGTTCCCATTAATAAAGATGATAATCTCACGGGTGCGAGTTTACTAACCATACTTAATCCGATAGGTGATAAACAAAGTTCTCCCATTGTATGAACAATATACAGCGCAAATAACCAGAACATAGCAATTTTTGTTGAAGGAGAAATTCCGTTAACAGCAAATGCAATGATTACATAACCTAGTGCAACTAATGCTAAACCTAAAGCCATTTTAAGAGGAGAAGAAGGCTCCATATTTAGTTTTGCTAATTTACCCCACATCACTGTAAAGAAAGGAGCAAGAATGATAATCGCTAATGGATTTACTGATTGGAACCAAGGTGATGGGAATTCTGATAGGTGAATATCAGCGATAGATCCAAATGCAGTCAAAGCAATAATTGCCAATACACCAACCACCTGAATGATTCTTACAATTTTTGATGTCCACTCAAAGAACCATCCTAATGCATTTGCTAAGAAATAAATGATGATTCCATAAACTGCCGCAATTACATATGCACTGATATTGATATCAATCGCTCTATCAACTTGCTGATCTGCAAATAATGTTAATGATGCACCTGCTTGTTCAAAGCATGCCCAGAAGAAAATTACGAAGAAGGCAAGAATGAAAATTACGATGATACGCTCTCTTTCATCTTTCGTTAATGACTTGTCTGTAAGAATTAATAATGGCATAACAATTAACGAAATGTAAATTAAATAAGCCACTACATCTAAATTGGCAATCATATGTGACCATGAATTGCTATCTGCTATAGCGCCGGCGTTTAGGAATAAGCCAACAATAGTATTGTAATTTAACAAGGCGAAAATTGCAAGGATAGAACCAACAATTGATAAACCTGTTTTCATATCTAGTGGTGCTACAGGCATCCCTAAATCACTGCCATCAGGACCTTTTAAATGTTTATTCTTTAATACTTCAAAAGAAATCAAACTTAATATCATTCCGATTGCAGCTGCTAAGAATCCGTATTTAAAGTCTGTAAAACTTCCGCAAATTAATGGAGAGAAAAATGCACCCATATTGATACCCATGTAGAATATGGTAAATGCACCATCAACACGACTATCATTTTTCGGATATAACTGTCCTACCATTGTAGAGATATTCGGTTTGAAGAAACCATTTCCAATAATTAGTAATGTTAATCCAGCCCACATAAAGGTCATTGCAGAAGCCGATTGAACATCAGGCACTGTCATGGTTGCACTTAAGTATAGGAACAACTGGCCAACGGCCATTAAAATTCCTCCGTATAAAATACTCCTTCTATTTCCCCAATACTTATCGCATAAATAACCACCAAGTAATGGAGTTAGATATACAAGTCCTGTAAAGCTTCCATAAATGTTTGAAGCAAATGCCTTGTCAATAAATAATGCTTTTGTCATGTATAGAATGAAAATCGCTCTCATTCCATAGTAACTGAAGCGTTCCCACATCTCCGTAAAGAAGAGTAGGTATAACCCTCTCGGATGTCCGCTTTGATTGTTTGTGCTCATGCGTTTTATTAGGTTTGGTTAGTTTTAACTTATTAAGATTTATTCTTTATCGGCACTAATGTAATTAAAAGATGGGTTCTTCCAAAATTGATTCTATTCTCTATGTTTATTTAATTAACAATTAGCTGTAAATTTGCACTTCAAATCTCAATAATTTATGTTCGATATTTTAAGTAAACTCGGTGATGTTCAGAAGAAAATGGAAGAGGTAAAAGCTCGCCTCGATACTGTTTATGTGGATGGTATATCTGCACAAGGACAAGTGAAAATTACCCTGACAGCCAATAAGAAAATGAAGTCGATTGATATTGATCCTTGCTTGCTTTTTCCTGAGCGAAAAGAAGAAGTACAGGATTTTTTAGAGTTAGCTTTCGCAGATGCCTTAAGTAAAGCTGATGCAATTTCAGAGACAGAAATGAAAGCAGCAGGCCGTGATATGTTACCAGGATTTCCAGGATTTTAATTTAACTAGCTATGACAACTCAAGAACAAAAAGAATATTTGTTAGATCAATTAGTAAACGATTTTCGCTCACTATCTCAACCTGCAAATGCTAATTGGGGCAAAATGAATTTTAATCAGATGCTCGAGCATTTAATTGAAGCTTGCAAAAATGCGAGTGGCGATATTGTTTTTGATACGTTTCATACTCCTGAAGAACGACTCCCTGCCATGCAAGCATTTTTGATGACGGATAAATTATTTAAGCCAGAGACAAAAAATGCCATGATGGGCGAGGAGCCTGCTCCAGTAAAAAATGAAAATACGAATGCTCTGTTAGACGAATTGCAATCGCAAATCCATCGTTTTTATGAACGATTTCAGCAAGATGAAAACTTAGTAGCGCGTAATCCGATTTTTGGCGACTTAAACGAAGAACTTTGGACGCGCTTGTTATACAAACATTGCATCCATCATTTGCATCAGTTTCAACCGGCTATTTAATGTAAATATCTCTTCGAGGGATGCTCACATTATTTCCTTGAACAGCATCAAAGTAAGAATCGGTATAGTCGATTGTAATAATCTTTTGCTGTCCTTGACTCGTAATGGTCCCCGTGCCAACGAATGTGTGATTTGAAGTATCTACAGCCGTTTGGCAATAGAAAGTCTGACTCGCCATTGATAAAGTCCCATTACCTGGATTGTAATCAACGATTGGGTTGGCTAAATAATTATCACCGATTTTAAATATCAAAAAACGATTGTCTATCGTAGCAGATGCTTGAATAGTGGTAATCCAATTGGTTGTATCATTCGTTGATGGCGTAATTGTTTGACAAGTCCAAGAACCAGAAACATAATTCAGCGAATTAAATACTCTAACGGTACGTGTTACCGAATCTTTCAATCCGCCTGAATCATATACCACATAACTGACTGGATAATTTCCTGCCGAGTCAATATTAACTGAACCATAGGTCACAATTTGATTAGTCAGATTTCCATCTTCTGGATCTTGTGCAGTAGCACCTGGATCAACAAAGGGTTGGTTTAAGGTGATGTCGATCGTATAGTTTCCATTTAAACTAATTGTTGGACTAATATTCGGCGATGCAGCAATCGTTAGATTGAATGTGCGTGTAAATACTTTTCCAAGTGGAGTAGTTCCGGTTACATTAATTGGATAAACTCCGGTTGCTACGTTGGTGGTTTTTATTGTTTGCTTTACTGTAAAATCAGGAGTGCCAGCATACGAACTAAAGTTAACACTTACTCCTGTGGGTATACCCGTACACGTTATCGTTAACTCTTCACGACTACCACCTAAGTATAAGAAGGTAATATCTCGTATGATACTATCGTTTTTAAGTAGGGTTAAATCTTTTGCTCCATTAATTTTGAAGTCCATTCCAATAGGATCTTCTTTTTTACAAGAGCTAATTAGTAAGGCTAAAACAACAAATAGTCCAGCGAGCGATTTTATATTTTTCATAATGACATTCCTAAATTATAAAATAAGAATGTAAATATGTCCGCTTGCTCATCAATTAATTTGAATTTCGGTTTCCCTGCACCATGACCAGCATTTGTATCTATGCGAATGAGCATTGGTCGATTACCTTTATACTTGTTTTGTAAGGTAGCTGCAAATTTGAATGAATGCGCCGGAACAACTCGATCGTCATGATCACCTGTTGTGACAAAAGTACATGGATACTCGACATTTTCTTTGATGTTATGCAATGGAGAATATTTAACTAAGTTCTTGAATTGCACACTGTCTTCCGAAGAACCGTAATCACCTTTCCAAGCCCATCCAATAGTGAATTTATGATAACGTAGCATATCCATTACACCTACAGCTGGTAAGGCTACTTTAAATAATTCAGGACGTTGTAACATAACAGCACCAACTAAAAGTCCGCCATTAGATCGACCACTAATTGCAAGCTTTGATGGATTGGTGTATTTATTTGCGATTAAATATTCGGCAGCTGCAATAAAATCATCAAATACATTTTGCTTTTTTAATTGCGTACCTGCCTCATGCCATTTACTTCCGTATTCACCACCACCTCGTAAACATGGCACTGCTAATACACCGCCATTCATTAAGAAGACTAAACGTTCAGGTTTAAACTCTGGAGTTTTACTGATGTTGAAGCCACCATATCCGAAGAGCAGCGTAGGATTATTTCCATTCAGCTGAACTCCTTTCTTATGGACAATAAACATCGGGATTTTAGTTCCGTCTTTTGATGTATAAAATACCTGCTTCGTTTCAAATTGATTCACATCGTATGGCAACTGTGATTTATATTGAACAAATAGGCGAGAGGACACTACGTTATAACGATAGATGACTGCAGGTGACACAAAATTGGTGAATGAAATAAATAAGTTAGTATCCTTCACCGATCCAGATAAGCCATCTACTGTACCGATGCTTCCTAAATTAATATCTCCTTTTAATACACCGTTTAAATCGTATTGCTTTAACTGACTGCTTGCATCTTTCATATAATGCACAATTAGTTTATCGAGGGCAATCGTGGCGTCTTTCATGCTTTCCTTCGACTCAGGAACTAAATCTATCCATTTGCTTTCAGCTGGTGATTTAGGATCAATAAGTACTATACGATTTTGTGGAGCTTTATAGTTCGTCATAAACAAAAGCTTACCTCTAACAGTACCTATATACGAAAAGTCATAATCGAATCCTTTAACAATGGTGGTAAGATTTTTCTTCGGATTATTTAAATCCTGAAGCATCACATTATTCCCACTAGTAGCTTCTGAAGAAAAAATCAAAAGGTAATTGTTATCATCGGTCACGGTAGTTGAGAAATTACGCAGCGGGTGTTCTTTATCTTCATACACTAATGAATCCTGCGATTGATCAGCATATAACTTGTGGTAATAAACTTTGTGATTTTCATTTTTAAGCGTGTAAATCGCCTGACTCGAATCGACATCATAGCGAGAGTAGAAAAACCCGAATTGATACCATGATGTACTTGAAAATTTGATGCCTTTTAGTACTTCAGGTAAGGTCTTCATAGTCTTAGTTTCCTTGATTCGTATTTCATTCCAGTCGCTTCCTGCATAAGAAACCTGAAACGCAATATGAAACCCATCTTCTGAAGCAGTTGTTTCTGTAAAGTGAGTTGTTCCATCAGCTGACAATTTATTCTGGTCGAAATAACTCATCGGAACGTATTCTAATGAGCGGATGTAGAATAATAAAGGTTGGTTTTGATTGGGCTCTTGACGATAATATAAATAACTTTTCCCAGCTCTGAAAGGCAACGAATAGGTGTTAAAATTCCATAAGGATTTCATGCTATCCTTTAGCGCCTGACGAAAAGGAATTTGATTTAAATACGATTCCGTTACGCTATTTTCATCCTTTACCCATTGCTCTGTTTCAGCTGCACGATCATCTTCCATCCATCGATAAGGGTCATAGACGAATTGTCCGAAGTAATTGTCCACCACTTCAGTTCTTCGAGTAATTGGATATTTAAGCGGTTGCGCCTTTATTGAGGCAATATTTAGAATAAATAATAGGAATAGGGCAATTCGTTTCATAGGGTGCAAAATAAAGATTATTTTCGTGAAAATTGTTTGATAAAATGTTAAAAGTAAAAGTAAATTTCGCTCAGCTTGTTCTGGCAGCTATCGTTATCGTAAGTATCTTTTCGTGTAAGCAAAAAAGTACCGAGGTAGATTGGAAAAAAGCTTCAGAAGAAGAGAATGTTCGCTTCGATAAATTCAAAGGTGATTTTGTCGATAAGCTTTGGAAGTTAAGTCCCACTTCAGCTCTTTATGCAGGTTTTCATAACTACGATAGTATTCTGATTATTCCGGATGCGAATTATCGTAATTACTGCGATCAACAATACGATTCCATCTTATACGATTTAGGAGATATTGAAATTGGTCTTTTAAGTCCGCAGAATAAAACCGATTATTGGATGATTCAGGATTATTTAAAAGCAGGTATCTGGTACGATACAGCTTTTAAATCGTTTGAATGGAATCCTGCAAATTATAATGTGGCAGGCGAGTTTGCAGAAATCTTGAATGGTCGTTATGCGCCATTAAATGATCGCTTAATGATGTTTGATAAACGCTTGAATAATGTTTCGGCTTATTATCAAGCAGCGAAGAAAGAACTTAAAAATCCAACTATCGAACATACCGATTTAGCCATCCTTCAACACGAAGGATCTGTTGAAGAGGTGTTTGGTAAAAATCTACAAGATTCCGTTAAGGCGTCTACGTTAGATGAAGCTACGAAAGCACATTTATTGGCGTATGCCGATTCTGCTAAGAAAGCCATGCTCGGATATGCTGATTATTTAAAAACAATGCGCAAATCCATGACTCCTGAAAATAGTCGCTCTTTTCGTATAGGCAAGGAGTTATATGATACGAAATTCAAGTATGATATCGCTTCCAGTTATACTGCGGAAGAGATTTACAATAAAGCTTTAAAACGCAAATCAGAATTACATCATGAAATGGCGGAATTGTCACGTCAGATGTGGACAAAGTATTTCCCGAAGGAAGCAATGCCAACAGATAGTTTGCTTTTAATTAGAAAGATGATTGATAAGTTATCTCTTGTACATGTTAATCGTGATTCATTCCTAGAAAGCATTCAAGCACAGATTCCAGCATTGGTGAAGTTCATTAAAGACAAAGATTTGATTTATATCGATCCGTCAAAACCACTAGTTGTACGCAAGACTCCCGCCTATATGGAAGGTGGTGGGGCAGGTGCTTCTATCTCTGCACCCGGACCGTATGATAAAGGCGGAAATACCTATTACAATGTTTCTCCTTTAACTGGATATTCTCCTGAGCAAGCAGAAAGTTATTTGCGTGAATACAATCAATATATTCTTCAAATATTAAATATTCACGAAGCGATACCGGGACATTACACACAGTTGGTATATAGCAATAATTCTCCATCCATCATTAAAAGTATTATGGGTAATGGAGCCATGGTAGAAGGATGGGCTGTTTATACTGAGCGTATGATGTTGGAAAATGGTTATGGAAATAATGAACCTGAAATGTGGTTGATGTATTATAAATGGCATTTACGTTCGGTTTGTAATACGATTCTTGATTATAGTGTGCATGTAAAAAATATGAGTGAGCAGGATGCAATGAAGTTATTAGTGGATGGCGCATTTCAACAAACTGCAGAAGCACAAGGGAAATGGAAGCGCGTGCGATTAACACAAGTGCAGCTGACAAGTTATTATACTGGTTTTACTGAAATTTATGAATTAAGAGAATCGTTGAAATCAAAAGATTTTAACTTGAAGAAATTCCATGAGCAATTCCTAAGTTATGGATCTGCTCCAGTAAAATATATCAAGCAATTAATGACGGAGAAAAAATAATTAGCGAATAAAACTATTAGTTCTTATTGTTGTTTCTCTCTCATATTAGCTATTAAATTTTGAATACAATTACTGGCGTTTTTAGGTCTGCAAAAGAAGTTCCTTCCGATTTATGGATGCAGCTTCAGCATCGAAATTGTTTTCTAGATAAAACCTATCTGAATGCAGTGGAAGAAGCAGGCTACGAAGGTTTATCTTTTTATTACATCTTCAAAAAAAATAAGTCGAATAAAGAAATAAGCTTTCATTATTTTCAGATTGTTGATTTAGCGCAGCGCGATTTAAATTCAATTTTAAATCTTGATCCTTATGGACAACTCTTAAATGTGTTTAGTCAGGTATTGGATAAGTTCATTTTTGGAATCAAGCGGAATAAACCTCATTACTTAATTGTTTCTGGTAATATTTTATTGAGTGGTGATTATGGGGTTATTTCAGATAAGCGTGATAGCAAGTCCTTGCTGGAGTCTATTGAGTTAATCAAAAAGGAATTGAATGCAACTGGTAAAGTGGTGGCGACTATAGTTAAGGACTTACTGAAAGAGGATAAAATGGTTGAAGATTTTCCGCAGCATAAATTCCTACCAATGGTCATGGATCCTATAATGGAATTTGATGTCAATCCAAAGTGGCTGAAGTTTGAAGATTATTTACAGTCGCTTAGCTCTAAGTATCGAGTACGTGCAAACAATGTGATGAAGAAAATGGAGGGCGTAGAGATTCGCGATTTTAATGTGGATGATTTTAAAAAGCATAAAACTACCTTGTACGAATTGTATAAAGGCGTTCAGCAAAAATCTCCGGTGCGATTGCTTTCTTGTAAAATCGATTACATTTTCAATCTCTTAAATCTTTCAAACGACCGTATCATATTTCGAACGTTTTGGAAGGATAAGAAGATCATTGCATTCATGACTGTTATATTGAATGGGAATGAATTAGAGGCGCATCATATAGGCTTCGATTACTCACTCAATAAAAATTTAGCGATTTATCAGAATATACTTTATCACTATATTGAAATAGCTATTCAGCATAAGATGTTACGGATTTCCTTCGGTAGAACAGCTTTAGAGATCAAATCAACTGTTGGTGCTTTCCCAGTGGAGTATAAAGCATTCATGCGATTTGAAAATAAAATTGTCAACTCATTAATCAGTCATGTACTGCCTGAAAAATCAGGTGCCGATTGGATTCAGCGTAATCCTTTCAAGTAAATAAATCAAAGATTTACCCCTTTTTATTCGTTTTTCACCTAAAAATTGTGTGCCTTACAAGCAGATTGATATAATTTGCATCACATGAGGAAACAATATTATATCGCAGTATTAATTATCGTCTTTTATCAGTTGGCAACAACAGGTATGGCAAAAGCAGATAATATACCTTTTGTATTGTCTTCTATTGCCAAGGTAAGTACTCCGGGACAATTTCCTATTACTTATCCGAATCCATGTTCAGAATCTTCAATGCTTTATATTAAATCAGATAAAGTTGATCACCTTCAAATCGAATTGTTTGATAGTCGCGGTAAGCTGGTATCACAAATATTTGATGATAATACAGAAGAGGGTGTGATCTATCAATTTGAGGTAAGCGCCGAAAATCTGGAAGATGGTTTATACTACTACAATATCCGTTCAGGATCAGAAAATATTCGCAAGACCTTAGAGGTTAAGCGTTAAAGATGTGTTTTTATGGTTTGATTGAGCATTCGCGGTCTTCTTGGGCCGCGTTTGCATTTTATAGAGGTTTATGAAAGTTGTTGGACTAAAGTCCGTTTATAACTTTATCCTTCGGATATTTCACAGAGAAATTAAATTTCTTGGTAATACTCTCTCCAGGTTGAAGACTAATTTTCCAGGTCACTAATCCGGTAGTAGCATTTAATTCGCCTCCTGATAATTCAAGTGCATTTACTGTAATTTCTTTTTCTTGACTAATTGGAAGTTGTTCTTCTAAAGTTATTGTCACCGCTTCTTTTTTAGTGTTCTTAACAACGATATCATATAAGCACTTCTTCTCTTTCATTGAGCCCAATAAATTACTTCCATTCACCTCATTTGTTTTCGTGCGTTTAACCGAAATGCGCTCATCTTTTCCAAGTGAAATATGCATCGTATCATTCACAGTTGTATTTTGAATTGCACAGATTCCCACATAAGCACCATCAAAATAAACGGTTCCTTCTGCATCTAATAAATTTAAATTTTCCCAGTTAGGAATATGTCCCATTAAAAAGGCATCGGTATTCAATTTAGGTGCGCAGGCATATTCGTAATATGCGTTTGCGTTGGTGCGATTAATCTCAATTTGTGTTTCCAGATTTCCACTCTTTAGCGTGTATTTATTTTGAATTGCATATTCGTTGCTCAACTGGTTTTCCATCATTTGAGTATTCGACCATTCCATTTTTGCATCGGCCATTTGTCCATTGCTTTCACCTTGGATCATCATTGAAGGTGCAGCATCCATTCGGTTCATAGACTTTACTTTATAATTGTACTGTTGGAAATTTATATACCAGGGATATAAAACAGGTTTCTGTGCTCCGTCAGTTGGATTACCAGTATTAAGTGAAAGGCTTACATCGTTCCAGTCTTCGCCTGTACTTTGATAAACCTTGGCTTTTAAAATAAATTCAATAGGGCTGTTGATATTCTTAACTCGCACATCGTAGATGGGTGTCCAGCTAACATTGCTTGCAATCATATAAGAGAAATCAAAAGTAGCAACCGATTTTGTTTTCGCATCAACAGTAACAACGATATTACCTTCTGGCTGATTTTGTTTATTGTTTATTACTGCTAATTGCTGATTGATTTTATTGATTTGATCTTGCACTTTTAATTCTTTTAAGTTTAAGTCAATCAAATCATCTTTAAGCGCGTTAATCTTTTTTACATAGTAATCTACAATGGCAATTAAATCATTCGCAACAACGCCATTAGTTCCTCCAATCGATTTGTTTGCTTGCAGTACTGTAATACCTTCGTTTGTAGAAGCAGTTTTATTTTGGATATAGCGCAGCTTAATATTTAAGGAATCTCTTTCCATTTCCAGTTTGTTAATCTCTGGCGATTTTTTCTGATCCTTTAAATAATTCTGTTGGAAATTAACGCCAATAATGGTTGCATCTCCCATGCCTTTTACGGTAACACTATTCGGGTTGATGTACGGCGATAATCCATCAAATACTACTTGATTTAATCCGGGATTAAGACTTGTTTTTACAGTCCGACTTACAAAGGCCCCGTTCTGATAAACTCTAATTTTTTCGATCTCCGAATTGTCTAATCGAATAATATTTTGCGCATTTAATCGTGCTGTGATGCTAAGCAGGAAAAGGGCAATAAGCGCAGTTTTAAAGGTTGATTTTTTCATAATGAATCAAATATAATTTTTATTGGTTAATCAGGGTTAAAGAGTTTAAATTTAAATGTAATTTTGTAGAGATGTATTTAAAGAGGTTAACGATATTTTCTTTCAAAAATTATAAGGAAGCTGAATTCGAGTTCGATCAAGGGGCTAATGCGCTTACAGGACCGAATGGATCAGGTAAAACGAATATCCTTGATGCAATACATTATTTAGGACTTTGTAAGAGTTATTTTCATGCTACCGATAGCATCAATATCATGCATGGAAGTAATTATTTTTCTATCGGAGGTAAATTCTTTCTAAAGGATAATGATTTTGCCGATGAAGTTTTTATCGGAATGAAATCAGGAAGCAAAAAAGTTGTTAAGCGAAATCATAAAGAATATCAGAAGTTAAGTGAACATATTGGGCTTCTACCGGTTGTTATGGTTGCACCTGTTGATCAGGTTTTAATCACCGGTTCGGGAGAAGAGCGTCGTAAGTTGATGGATAGTATTATCAGTCAGTATAACCATCATTATCTTGATTTGCTTGTTAGTTATAACCGTATTTTACAACAGCGAAATTCATTGCTCAAAAATACTCCTCGAGGAATGATGCCCGATGAATCGTTATTGCAGATTATAGATGAGCAATTATCGAACGCTGGGACTCAGATTTTTACATTGCGTAAGGAGTTTATTGAGCGTTTTATTCCAATTTTTAATAAGTATTATTCTTTCCTTACGGATGATAAAGAGCGCGTCGATTTACAATATGAGTCGAAGTTGTTTGAACAGCCATTATCTGAATTGCTAAAGGGAAGTATTTATAAAGACTTAGCACTTCAATATACATCTGTTGGTATTCATCGCGATGATCTGGAACTTTTACTTAATAATCACTCTGTTCGAAAAATCGGATCTCAAGGTCAACAGAAGTCATTTGTATTAGCAATTAAACTAGCACAATTCGAATTGATAAGTGAATACAGTGGAGTGAAACCATTATTACTGTTGGATGATATTTTCGATAAGTTAGATGTACATCGTATCACACGATTAATGGAATTAGTGAGCAACGAAACATTCGGACAAATATTTATTACCGATACTACGGATACGCATATCCGTGAGGTTTTTGAAAAAATAAATGTGCCGCTTAAAATTTTCAACTGCTCAAAGCCCAACTTGCCAATTGGTGAAGCTGATGGGGTAGAGCGTTTAAACTAAAAACTATTTTCCTGAACGTTGAAGAATGATTTTAAGGGTATAAAACAAAATCTTAAAATCAAGGGCTAACGACATGTTCTCAATATAGATGATATCAAACTTTAAACGTTGAACCATCTGTTGTACATTTTCCGCGTAGCCGTATTTTACTTGTCCCCATGAAGTAATTCCCGGACGTACTTTATGTAAGTGTCGATAGTGAGGAGCTTCCTTCATGATCTGATCAATGAAAAATTGTCGCTCTGGACGAGGACCAACCAACGACATATCTCCAATTAGAACATTATAAAACTGAGGGATTTCATCCAATCTTATTTTTCGCATGAACTTACCAAACTTCGTGATGCGTGAGTCAGTTGAACTCGATAACATTGGACCACCTTTTTCGGCATCGAGAAACATCGATCTGAATTTGAAAATGATAAAAGGATTTCCATGTAATCCAATTCGTTCCTGAGAAAAAAACACTGGACCTTTAGAGGTGAACTTTACGATTAACCCTGTAACCAAATACAATGGCGATAACAAAATCAAAAAGAACAATGATATAACGATGTCTATAATACGCTTCAACGATTGTTGCCAAATAGGCATTAAGCTCGGATTGATAATGATTAATGGAGATCCGAAAATCGAAGTCATCTTTACAGATCCTGATAAGATATCGTACATATCAGGCATGATCTTAATGATGATGTCTTTGTCCTCTAAATCATTTATTATTCTACCAATAAACTCGTGCTCGCTCGACTCAATTGCAATGAGTACTTCTTCAATTTTATTTTCTTCAATAATTTTTCCAACATCTTCTATTCCGCCTAAATGTGGAAGTTGTTCTTTAAAGTATTTTCCGTTTGTATTATCAACATGAACGAACCCTATAAACTTGTATCCTTGACTTAATGGCTCTGATTCTAATTCATTGAATAAACTTACTGCTTTTTGAGAGCTGCCAATAATAATTGTATTAAAACCAATTTTGCGACTCTTGATTTTTCTTGCAGTAAGGGTGGTGATGATAAATCGAACAGTGAAGGTTATTCCAAATTGCAAGAGGAATAAAGTTACGAATGAGCTATAATAACTCTTGTATGAAATAATAGTATCGTCGAGTAATAAAGTGAAAAATATGATCAAACATCCTATGAGTGCTACCATAAATGTTTGTCCGAATTCTTTTAATCTCGACTTGCGATAAATGTCGTTGTAAGTACCCATTAAGGCATAAACAACAACCCATAAGATTGGGAGTAAAGTAATGCCTAAAAAGAAATTATCATCAGGCTGAAATGGGATATAGCCAAATAAAACCGACTCTATTTGCGCTTTTCTGTAAAAGTAAAATATACCCCAGGCAATTGTTGCCGATATTAAATCAGCAACCACATATTTAACAACCTGTAAAGTCTTGTTCATGGTTTAGTTACTGATGAGTTTTAAATTATCGAGATATACTGTAGCTTCCGAGCCTCCTGGAGGTGTTGTTAGATAAAAGTAAACTTTGAATTTCGGTACGTCGTAATTACTATTTACAAACTTACTTACGTTGATGTAAATTTTCTTCCAAGTATATGATGGATTGAATAATAATACTGGAATATTTCGTTTGTCATTCGCCAACATTCCTCTTAATCCAACAGTAAATTCATGGTCGCACTTATAGTTCATTTCAAGATAAATGTCTTTGCCACGATAAAGTACATATCCATCGCCGTTAGTCTCTATATCTGAAACATAGTTGGTTCCATCGACTTTCATCTTCAAACAACGAACACCTTCAAAAACATCTACAGAGTCTGTAGCTAATGGAGCTAGATTATTATTTGGCTCAGGTGACAAACTGAATCCTCCACCAATAGCGTCTTTCTCAAAGTCTTCATACCAAGTGTAGATCAACGCTGGAAAGTAGGCTACATTGAAAGTGTCTATCGTTGTTTCTTGTCCAGGAATAAAATTTATACTTCGTGTATCAGATTTATATAACGGATAAGCACTATGTGTTGCAGAAATACCATTCTCTAAAATGCCAGCTCGCAAAATAACATTCTTGGTTCCTTCCTCTAAAACTGGAATTCTTGCAGGTAGTTGATACGTTCCGAGATACTGATTGTCTACATACACCCAAACATCTTTTACGTTGCTGCAGTTACTTCCTTGGGTCTGAGGATTAGAAGATACGCTTACGTTGTTTATAATTAAATAAGCAGGTTCTCTTTCGTCAGGATTGCAACTTGTAATTACAAATGCCACCAATAGTAATAGTAAAAGTGAATGGGAATATTTCATGATTATGCGATTGGAGGAACTGATTTTAATTTGTCAGCGATCTGATGAGCAACCACTAATGCTTCATATCCATCGTGAATAGATACCATCGGAACTTTATCGTTAAGGATTGACTCAGCAAATGAAGTGAGCTCTTCTTTAATTGCATTCGACTCCTGAATTTTAGGATTCTCAAAATAAATTTGTTTGCTACCTTTTCCTTCGCCTAAGTCGATTGTCATAGCAAATGGATCAGGTGTTCCTTCTACTTCTTTAAGTCGAACAATTTCTGATGACTTCTTCAAAAAGTCAACGGAGATATAAGCATCCTTCTGAAAGAATCTTGTCTTGCGCATGTTCTTCAAAGAAATTCTCGATGCTGTTAAATTCGCTACGCAACCATTATCAAATTCAATTCTCGCGTTTGCAATATCTGGTGTGTCACTTACTACGGCAACACCACTAGTACTGATTTTTTTAATCGTCGATTTAACAGTGCTTAATACAATGTCGATATCATGAATCATCAAGTCTAAAACGACAGATACATCTGTACCCCTCGGATTAAACTGTGCTAATCGATGTGTTTCTATAAATAGCGGTTGCTTAATGAATCCTTGTGCGGCGATGAATGCTGGATTAAAACGCTCAACATGTCCTACCTGCACTTTTACATTAGCTTCTTCAGCAAGTCCCATCATATCCTTCGCCTCTTGGATGGTATTGGCTAGTGGTTTCTCAATAAAAATATGCTTTGAGTTTCGAAGTGCTTTTACGGCACATTCGTAATGGTTCACTGTTGGAGTAACGATATCGATTACATCACATTCTTCCATCAACTCGTCCATTGATGAAAAATACTTTACATCTTTAATTTGATCAGCCTTATCTTGATCAGGATCGTAAAACCCTACCAGCTCAAAAGCACTAATTTCTTTTAGTAGGTTGATATGAATCTTACCCAAATGACCTGCACCTAAAACACCAATCTTTAGCATCGCTCAAATTTTCTGCAAAATTACCATATTTTTTCGGCAATTTTCATTGTTAAAAACTATTGGAAGATATTTTTTTACGAGAGTAATACAAAGCAGATAGCTTCTAATTTTGTAGAGTGAATATGGTAGATTCGTTTAAACATCAGGGACTGCGTAGAAAGCTAGTGACGCAATTAAAGGAGAAAGGTATTGAAAACAAGGCCGTTTTAGAGGCAATTGATAAAATTCCGCGACATTTTTTTATGGATAATGCTTTCCTTGATTTTGCCTATCAGGATGATAAAGCGTTTCCTATTTCCTGCGGACAAACAATTTCACAGCCTTATACCGTGGCATTTCAAACGCAATTGCTCGATCCTCAGAAGAATGAAAAAGTGCTTGAAATCGGAACCGGTTCAGGGTATCAGTCCTGCGTGTTAGCTGAAATAGGTGTTAAACTATTCACGATGGAGCGTTTTCGTGAATTACATGATCAGGCTAAAAAGCAATTTGAGCGACTTGGTTATAAAACAATTAAATCGTTTTTTGGTGATGGATTTAAAGGGCATCCTGCGTTTGCTCCCTATGATAAAATTCTTGTTACCTGCGGCGCACCTATGATTCCACAAGCATTAGTAGATCAGTTAAAAGTTGGAGGACTAATGGTTATTCCTGTTGGAAGTGGAAGTGAGCAAATCATGACCACAGTATTAAAAAAATCAGCTACAGAAACAGAAATTATCGAGTTAACAAAGTTCAAGTTCGTACCAATGTTAGCCGAAAAATCAAGATAAAATCGCAAGGCATGAAAACCACCAATAAGAAAGTTAATCCTGCTAAAACTGCTACTAAAAAAAGCAGTAAGCCTATTATCCTTATTACCAACGACGACGGAATCACTGCTCCAGGTTTACGTAATCTGGTAGAAGTTATGAAAACGATAGGGGAGGTAGTTGTTGTAGCGCCCGATAGTCCTCAGTCAGGAATGGGACACGCAATTACTATCAATAAACCTTTGCGTCTTGATAAGGTTAGTGTTTTTAGTGGGGTAGATTCCTATCAATGTTCGGGAACTCCTGCTGATTGTGTTAAGTTGGCGGTCAATAGAGTTTTACATCGTAAACCAGATATCTTGGTTTCGGGAATTAATCACGGATCCAATTCTTCGATTAATGTGATTTATTCAGGAACAATGTCGGCAGCCGTTGAAGGCGCCATCGAAGGAATTCCATCTATAGGATTTAGTCTTTGTGATTTTAATATTGATGCTGATTTTACAGTCGCGAAGCATTATGCTAAAATTATTGTCAAGCGAATTCTGAAAATCGGTTTGCAAGAAGGAACACTGTTAAATGTGAACATTCCTAAATTGCCAATGTCAAAAGTAAAAGGCATAAAAGTTTGTCGCCAGGCTAATGCTAAATATGTAGAGACTTTTGATGAAAGACTGGATCCTCATAAAAGAAAGTATTATTGGATGAAAGGTGATTTTGTAAATCTTGATAAAGGCGATGACACCGATGAATGGGCTCTGAAAAATGGATATGTTTCGTTGGTGCCGGTTCAATTTGATTTGACCGCTCACTATGCAATTCAGCATTTGAATTCTGTTAAGTGGCATTGATTAAATAAATACTTTTGAATTATAAATGGTAATGGTAAATCGATCATGAAGTATTACATAATTGCTGGCGAAGCTTCGGGCGATTTACATGGCGCAAATCTTATTAAGGCCATTAAAGAAAAAGATCCGCAAGCTATTTTTCGTTGTTGGGGTGGCGATTTGATGCAGGCTCAGGGTGCTGAAGTCGTAAAGCATTATCGCGATTTGGCATTTATGGGATTTATTGAAGTGGTGAAAAACCTTCCGACCATTACCAAAAATATTAAATTTTGCAAAAGCGATATTCTACAGTTTTCTCCGGATGTGGTAATCTTTATCGATTATCCTGGATTTAATCTTCGGATAGCTTCATTTGTCAAAGAACATAATATAAAGACGGTTTATTATATCTCTCCTCAAATCTGGGCCTGGAAACAATCCCGGGTTCATCAGATCAAAAGAGATATTGATAAAATGCTGGTGATTTTACCTTTCGAAAAGGAGTTTTATGAGCGGTTCGATTGTAAGGTTGATTTTGTAGGTCATCCGCTTTTAGATGCGATTCATTCCTTAGATAATTCGGATGGTTATTGGAAAGCAAAAAACGGACTTTCAGAAAAACCAATTATTGCTTTGTTGCCAGGAAGTCGTAAGCAGGAAATAAATTCGATGTTGCCGATTATGCTATCGGTATCAAACGACTTTCTCGATTATCAGTTTGTGGTTGCGGTTGCTCCAGGACAAGAATTGGATTTCTATCAACCATTTACAGAAAAGTATCCGGTAAAACTGGTTCAGGGTAAAACCTATTCCTTGTTGCAAAATGCCCATGCAGCATTAGTCACCAGCGGAACGGCTACTTTAGAAACGGCCTTATTTAATGTACCCGAAGTGGTTTGTTATAAAGGAAGTAAAATATCCTACGAAATTGCCAAGCGGATAATTAAGGTAAAGTACATATCCTTGGTTAATTTAATCATGGATAAAATGGTGGTTAAGGAACTTATTCAGTCGGAACTAAACACACCCAATATTGTAGCGGAGTTGAACGAAATTTTAACAGATGATGTGCGATCACGTGTTTTAGTCGACTACCAATTATTAAAAGAAAAGCTTGGTGGCGCTGGGGCTTCACAAAGAGCGGCTGACAAAATTGTCGAGTTTATTTCATAAAATAAAAAAGCGGTGCCTAACGAATGTTAAACACCGACTTTTTTGCTTTTTGATAAAAATCAAGGCCTATATTTTTAAAAAAATGAAAGAGCCCGACAATCAAAAAGCCTCGCCAAAATCAATCAATCAACCTCATTTCGCACACTTGAACCAAACAACATCACTTCATCAACCACAATTTCCGTGATGTAACGTTTGATCCCATTTTTGTCGGTGTAGTTTCGGTTAACCAATTTCCCTTCAATCACAGCCTTACTTCCAGTTTTTGCATATTTCTCGAAATACTCCGCTGTCTTTCCCCAGGCAACCAGGTTATGCCATTGGGTTTCAGTTACTTTTTCACCCTTGGTGTTTTTGTAACTTTCGTTAGTAGCAATGGCTATTTTAGCCAGCTTTTGTCCGCCATCCAGCGTTTTGATTTCTGGGTCGGTGCCCAGGTTGCCAATTAAATTGACTCTGTTTTTTAGGTTTTTCATGTTATTTTAATTTGTTTATCGGGGTCTCCGGAAACCCTGATTAATGAACACCGCAAAGTAAATATGGCCTTGACCGATTATTCGGTTATTAAGTACTTATAGTCGTTTACAAACGTTTAATGTGGTTTTTTGAGCTTAAAATTGGTATTTTGGGCCTTGATTTACGAATGAAAAAAGGGATTATGGTGGGTTTAGGATATTTAACAAAAGCCTGTTAATAGTAAAATTAATCAGGGACTTGAAATTTTTAAAGTCGCTAATAATTTTGATTTCAACATTTGATTTTGGATGTTTTTGTAATACTTCAGAATCGATGCTAAATAGGTAAAGCACTTTAATTTTAAACCTAATAACTATGATTACAAATTACTGTTTAGAATGTTCGGAGCCATTAAGGGGCCGTTATGACAAGAAGTTCTGTGGCGATTCCTGCAGAAATGTTTACAACAACCGTGTAAATGGCAATGTCAACAATTACGTCAGGAACGTAAATAATGTCTTGCGCAAGAACCGAAGGATTCTGGATTCCTTATTTAAAATGGGCGATAAGCAGATTCATAAAGGTTTGCTTATTGAAATGGATTTCAATTTTCAATACTTCACGCACAAAAAAATGAACCGTGATTCAATTACTTATTGCATTTACGATTACGAATATACTACCAAGGATAAGTCGAAGTTTGTGATGATTTCACCGGGTAGCGTTGACTTTGAAACGGCCCGCCGTAAGCCCAAAGGATTCCGCAATACCGGCCTTTATAACGACCTATAGTTGTTATATAATTAATATTATGTTAAATAGCAATTGCTTCAAAAAGAGGGGTTTAGGCCCTCTTATGAAGTAATTGCTTTATTTCTTGGCTTCTTCGATCGCCTTGTTAATCATGTTCACTTTCTCCTGATTCCCTGCTCTAGAATACAACACTTTCAGTGATTGTAAAACGCCAGTATCTTTTCTGTTAAGCTCAAATGCTTTCTCTAAATATGGCAATGCTACTTTGAACTTCTCGTCAGCTTGTTTCTTAGCTGCTTCGTACTTCTTATTGTCTTTAATGTCATTGGCCTTACGGTTCATTTCTACCCCTTGATTGTAATAGAAAGTTCCCATATTGTATTGAGCATCAAATAATCCAGGATTTAACTCAATAGCTTTCTTGTAAGATGCTTCTGCGTCTTCTGGTTTATTCAATTGTTCAGCTAAGATTCCTTTATTAAGGTATAAATTAGCGTTTGTTGGGTCTAATTGAATTGATTTTTCAGCCTCTACATACGCCTCACTTGCTTTCCCGCTTATCAAGTATAAGTTGAATTGACGACTCGCAAGGTCCTTATCCTGAGGGTATTTCGAAATTCCTTGGCCTAATGCTTTTAATGCTGATGTTGTATCATTTTGATTTAAATACGTGCTCGATAATGCCATAAAAGTTCTTGCATCGCCAGCATTTAAACTGATTACTTGATTGTAATATAACGCTGCTTTAGCGTACTGGCCCGACTTATAAGCTGACAAAGCGCAGTTGTTTATACCGTTTGTATCCGTCTGATTAAAGAAATCTTTCTTAACCGCTATACCGATCTCGAAGTTCTTCAAAGCATCTTCGTACTTCTTTTCCTGGAAGTTAGTGATACCTTGCTCCATATAGTTATAGGCTATATTTCGCATTTTATCAGTGATCTCTTGCGTGTAATCATTTGATTTGACGTCTAGTTCCAATGCTTTTTTGTAGGATTTTAATGCCTGCTCCAATGCTCCTGGTTTTAACGCTGCTAACTTCTCATCTTTGCTGTCAGCAATTGCTTGGTATATAAAACCGCTCCAGTACCAAGTCTTCGCCATACCCATGGTCGATTCGTTGGCTGTACAATTGTCAATGGAAGTTTTTGCTTTTTCTAAATCGTTCCATTTAACGTAGTTCATTGCAGATTGCAACTCCGCTTTTTGAGCAAATGAGTTGAATCCGACAAAAATTAGTAATGCAAATATTTTAGATAACTTTTTCATTTAGATTGTTTTATGAATTTTAGCTAAAGTTTAGATTTCAGTATTTTCTTCTGGATTATTATCGTTGTTTTCTGTTGGATTATCACTCGATTCAGGTGCTGACTCCTCATTTGGAGCAGTTTCCGAAGTTGTTCCATCTTCTGTAACAACCGCGATTATGTCTTCTCCATTTTCAGTTTGCCCTTCCGCCGCTAAAACGCTTTCTTCAATTTTAGCAACTGAAGCGATATCGTCATCATCGCCCAACTTGATTACTTTAACACCTTGAGTCGCACGACCCATTACCCTTAAATCGTTTACCGACATACGGATGGTGATACCATTTTTGGTGATAATCATTAACTCATCGCCATCAACTACCGATTTAATGCCTACCAGATTTCCCGTTTTTTCAGTCACTTGAAGCGTTTTAACACCTTTTCCACCACGGTTAGTAACGCGATAATCTTCGATATCTGATCGCTTTCCGTAGCCTTTTTCTGAAACGACTAAAATGGTCTCTTTATTTTGGTCGGATATACAAACCATTCCGATTACCTCATCATTTGCCTCATCAAACGATACCCCACGAACTCCGGCAGCATTACGGCCCATTGGACGAACAGTGCTTTCGTTAAAGCGAATTGCTCTACCCGACTTCACTGCTAATAAAATTTCGTTGGTTCCGTTAGTCAATCTTGCTTCTAATAACTCATCTCCTTCATTAATCGTGATTGCATTAATACCATTCTGACGCGGACGAGAATAAGCTTCTAATTGCGTCTTTTTGATCGTACCTTCTTTTGTACAAAGGATGATATAGTTGTTATTCAGGTAGTCTTCCTGGTCTAAGTTGTTTACGTTTACGAACGCTCTCACCTTATCATCTGCTGAAATATTGATTAGGTTTTGAAGAGCACGGCCTTTCGATGTTTTGGTTCCTTCCGGAATTTCAAATATTCGTAGCCAGAAGCACTTACCTTTTTCAGTAAATAACAATAAGTAGTTATGGTTGGTCGCCACAAACAAGTGTTCAACAAAGTCTTCATCACGTGTCGCCGTTCCCATCGCTCCTTTTCCACCTCTGCTTTGCGTGCGGTACTCATTTAGTGGAGTTCTCTTGATATATCCAAGATGTGAAATCGTTACAACCACCGCTTCATCAGCAATCATATCTTCCATAGAGATATCATCTGCCATATAAACGATTTCTGTTCTTCTTTCATCACCATACTTCTCCAGCATTTCATTCATTTCGCCTTTTAAGATGGTCATTCTCAAGCCTTCATCAGCAAGAATTGCCTTGAAATTCTCAATCATCTTCATGATTTCAGCGTACTCATCACGGATTTTGTCGCGCTCTAATCCTGTTAAACGCTGTAAACGCATTTCAAGGATAGCCTTCGATTGAATCTCGCTCAATTGGAAATTAGTCATTAAGCCAGATTTTGCTTCATCTGGAGTTTGCGACTTACGAATTAAAGCGATTACCTCATCTAAGTGGTCTAAGGCAATTAATAAACCTTCTAAGATATGTGCTCTCTTTTCAGCTTCCGCTAATTCGTAGCGCGTCTTGCGGATTAAAACCTCATGACGATGCTCCACATAATGATGAATTAAATCTCTAAGATTTAACATCATTGGACGGCCACCAACTAAGGCAATATTATTTACGCTAAAAGAATTTTGTAAATCGGTGTACTTATAAAGGTTGTTTAAAACCACATTGGCCATTGCATCGCGCTTAATTTCATAAACGACGCGCATACCATCACGATCGGACTCATCACGAATATCGGAGATTCCTTCAATCTTCTTCTCGTTAATCAAATCAGCGGTTTTCTTAATCATTTCCGCCTTATTAACCTGATAAGGGATTTCTGTTACAATAATACGCTCACGACCATTATCTAAATTCTCAATAATAGCTTTTGCGCGAATAACGATACGTCCTCTACCCGTCTCTAATGCATCCTTCACACCCGTATATCCGTAAATAATTCCACCAGTAGGGAAATCAGGAGCCTTTACAAACTTCATCAACTCCTCAATCGTAATATCTTTATTGTCGATATAAGCGATAATGGCATGTAAAACTTCCGTTAAGTTATGCGGAGCCATATTTGTAGCCATACCTACTGCAATACCAGCCGCACCATTTACTAAAAGATTAGGAATTTTAGCAGGTAAAACGGTTGGCTCTTCCAAGGTATCATCGAAGTTCAAACGAAAATCAACTGTATCCTTGTCAATATCATTCAACATCTCCTCAGCAATCTTCTTTAATCTTGCCTCAGTATAACGCATAGCTGCAGGACTATCTCCATCTACAGATCCAAAGTTTCCTTGTCCATCTACTAAAGTATAACGTAAAGACCATTCCTGGGCCATACGAACCATCGTATCATAAACAGAACTGTCACCATGTGGATGGTACTTTCCTAGTACCTCTCCTACAATTCTCGCCGACTTTTTATAAGGGCGGTTGGACATCACTCCTAGTTCCTGCATTCCGAATAACACACGACGATGTACAGGTTTTAATCCATCTCTTACATCAGGTAATGCACGTGACACAATAACAGACATCGAGTAGTCGATGTATGCCGTCTTCATTTCATCTTCGATATTAATTCGAATAATCTTTTCGCCTTCAGCCATTGGTTTTTATAAGTTGTTTTTAATTGTTTTTGTTAGTAACGAAATACCGTTGAAAAACAGCTGTTTATAGCTATTAATAAGAATGTTGATAAATCCCCAACGATAAGCCACGAAGTTAATTAAATGGAAGCATATTTTTGAGCAAAATCAAGAGTAATTATTAACAAAAACGGCTATAAAAATTGGTGATAAAAAATGGTTAAGTGGTTGTTGAAATTTGAAAAATTAAAATGATTTTTGAAATAAATCGTTTAGGCCAAATAAAACCAAAACCTTTTTAAAAACTGTCCGTTAAAAAACCGAAATTAAAAAACACCATGGAAGCAAAATTTTCTCCGAGAGTAAAAGATGTTATCTCCTTTAGCCGAGAAGAAGCATTACGTTTAGGCCATGAATATATAGGCACTGAGCATTTGTTATTAGGGCTTATCCGCGAGGGAGAAGGAATGGCCATTAAATTTTTAAAATCCCTTAGTATTAACCTTGTCGAACTTCGTAAGTCTGTTGAAAACGCTGTAAAAGGCAACACAACGACCTCTAATAATCTAACTAATATTCCTTTAACCAAGCAAGCTGAAAAGGCGCTTAAGATTACTTATTTGGAAGCTAAAATTTTCAAATCTGAAATCATTGGGACAGAACATTTGTTGCTAGCAATTTTAAAAGACGAAGACAATATTGCTACTCAAATCCTAAATCAGTTTGGCGTAACCTACGACATTATGCGTGAAGAACTAGACATGTTCAAATCGAACATCCGTTCCGAGTCACCTCAATCAGGTGATGATGATCCTTATTCAAAGGATGATGAAGGTCCATCATTCGGACAAACTAAAAAAACAACTGATAGTAAGTCGAAAACTCCGGTACTAGACAACTTCGGTCGCGACTTAACGAAAGCCGCTGAAGAAGGTAAACTTGACCCTATCGTTGGTCGCGAAAAAGAAATCGAGCGTGTATCGCAGATTCTTTCTCGTCGTAAAAAGAACAACCCAATTTTAATTGGCGAGCCAGGAGTTGGTAAGTCAGCAATTGCAGAAGGTTTAGCCCTTCGCATCATTCAACGTAAAGTTTCTCGTGTTTTATTTAATAAGCGCATCGTTACTTTAGATCTTGCCTCTTTAGTTGCCGGTACAAAATACCGCGGTCAGTTTGAAGAGCGTATGAAAGCAGTTATGAATGAGCTTGAAAAATCGCCTGATGTAATTTTATTCATCGATGAGATTCATACGATTATTGGTGCTGGTGGAGCTTCAGGTTCATTAGATGCATCTAACATGTTTAAACCAGCATTAGCACGTGGCGAAATTCAATGTATCGGTGCTACTACACTTGACGAGTATCGTCAGTATATTGAGAAAGATGGAGCGTTAGACCGTCGTTTTCAAAAGGTAATTGTTGATCCTACTTCCGTAGATGAAACAGTTCAGATTTTAAATAATATCAAAGAACGTTACGAAGAACATCACCACGTTAACTATACTCCTGCTGCAATTGATGCTTGTGTTAAGTTAACTAGCCGTTATATCACCGATCGTTTCCTTCCAGATAAAGCAATTGACGCTTTAGATGAGGCTGGTTCTCGTGTGCATATTTCGAATATTCACGTTCCTCAAAATATTATCGATTTAGAAAATAAAGTTTCAGATATTAAGCAGGAGAAAAATCGTGTAGTTCGTAGTCAGAAGTACGAAGAGGCTGCTCGCTTACGTGATACTGAAAAGCAATTAATCGAGCAACTTGAAGCTGCTAAAAAGGCTTGGGAAGAAGAAACAAAAACGCAACGTTATACAGTAGATGTTGAAGATGTCGCAAATGTTGTTGCGATGATGAGTGGAATTCCAGTTACGCGTATCGCTCAAGCGGAAACAGCTCGTCTATTAAAGATGCCAGATGAATTGAAAGGTAAAGTAATTGGACAAGATGAAGCGGTTAAGAAAGTAGTGAAAGCTATTCAGCGTAATCGCGCAGGATTAAAAGATCCTAACAAGCCAATCGGAACATTCATTTTCCTTGGTCCTACTGGAGTTGGTAAAACAGAATTAGCAAAAGTATTAAGTAGATATTTATTCGACACTGAAGATGCATTAATCCGCATCGATATGAGCGAGTACATGGAAAAATTTGCGGTGTCTCGTTTAATTGGAGCGCCTCCGGGATACGTTGGATATGAAGAAGGTGGTCAGTTGACAGAAAAAGTACGTCGTAAGCCATACTCTATCGTATTGTTAGATGAGATTGAAAAAGCCCATCCAGATGTATTCAACTTATTACTTCAGGTATTAGACGATGGTCAGTTGACAGATAGCCTTGGTCGTAAGATTGATTTCAAGAACACGATTATCATCATGACTTCTAATATTGGTTCTCGCCAGTTGAAAGAATTCGGACAAGGAGTTGGATTTAATACAACAGCACGTTCTAGTCAGTCTGATGAGCATGCAAAGAGCGTAATCGAAAGTTCATTGAAGAAAGCATTTGCTCCTGAATTCTTAAATCGTATTGATGACGTAGTAATGTTTAATAGCCTTACTAAAGAAGATATCTTCAAGATTATTGATATTGAATTATCAGGATTGTTCAAGCGCGTTAATGAATTAGGATATAAATTAAAATTAACGGATGAAGCAAAAGAATTCTTAACTGACAGAGGTTATGATTCCAGCTACGGGGCTCGTCCTTTAAAGCGTGCAATTCAAAAGTATATTGAAGATCCAATGGCTGAAGAAATCATCAAAGGTGAATTAGTGGAAGGCGATACGCTTGAACTAACACACGAAGCAGAATTAGATCATCTTAAGATTAATATTGTGAAGCCTGGTAAAACTTCGAAAAAGAAAAAAGAAGAGTCTTAATCAGATTTGAATAAAATAAAAAGAGCGGCCAAATGGTCGCTCTTTTTATTTGGACTAATATTTTAATTATTGTTCAGAAAACTTCTCCATTACTTCATTGCTAACTCCTGCAAATGAGAATCCACCATCGTGAAATAAATTCTGCATAGTTACCATCTTAGTATAATCACTAAACATGGTCAAGCAATAATCAGCACAAGCTTCAGCACTTGCATTTCCTAATGGCGACATTGCATCGGCATAATTATAAAATCCATCAAATCCTTTTACTCCTTGTCCAGCTGTTGTTTTAGTTGGCGACTGAGAAATCGTATTGATACGAACTTTCTTTGCTTTTCCATAGTGATATCCAAAGCTACGTGTGATGCTTTCTAATAACGATTTAGCATCCGCCATATCACCGTAATCAGGGAATACGCGTTGAGCAGCAATGTATGATAAAGCAACTACACTACCCCATTCTGAAATAGCGTCTAAACGCATCGCAGTTTGAAGTGTTTTGTGTAACGACATTGCAGAAATATCAACTGTTTTATGGTAATAATCGTAGTCTAAATCAGTGTAGGTTCTTCCTTTACGAACATTAGGCGACATACCAATTGAGTGTAATACGAAATCGATTTTACCACCTAATATTTCTTGCGACTTAGTAAATAAGTTTTCTAAATCTTCAATGCTTGTTGCATCTGCACCAATCACCTGAGCATTACATTTTGTAGCAAGCTCGTTAATTGCACCCATTCTTAATGCAACTGGTGCATTTGTTAAAGTAAATGTTGCTCCTTCTTCATGACAGCGTTCAGCAACTTTCCAAGCAATTGAATTAGGGTCCAATGCTCCGAAAATAATTCCTCTTTTTCCTTTTAAAAGGTTAGTAGCCATAGTATTTATTTTATGGGTCAAAAGTAGTTTAAATATTTGAAATCTTAGTTGGCGATCAATGCTTTTGCATTATCAATTGCCGCATCGGTCAATTGTTCGCCAGATAGCATCCTTGCAATTTCCTGGATTCTTTCGCTATCATTCAGTAATTTAAGGGATGTATGTGTTTTGTCCTTTCCTTCCGTCTTGTAAACAAAGTAATGATGATGTCCTTTTCCAGCCATTTGCGGTAAATGGGTAATGGCAATCACCTGGTGATTTTCGGCCATTTTCTTTACAATACCTCCCACCTTAGCTGCAGTTTCACCTGATATTCCAGTGTCAATTTCATCAAATATAACGGTTGGCATATCCGATAATTCTGCCATCATGGCTTTTATGCAAAGCATCAAACGGGATAACTCACCACCAGAAGCCACTTTGCTAATCTCTTTATGTGTTCCACCTTTATTCGCAGAAAACAAGAACTTAATCTGGTTAGCTCCCTCACTATTAAAATCCTCAATTGATAAATCGAGACATTCAATTTTAATGGATGCGGCAGACATTGCTACTTCCACCAACATTTTATTAATCTCTGTCTCAATCTTCGGAATGGCTTTTTTTCTGTTGGCACTTAAAACATCTGCACTGGCAATTAATTCTTTATTAAGAACGATAAGTTGCTTTTCGATGCTTTCAATTTTATCTTGTAAAGAGCCAATGTTCGTTACTTTTTCCGCCAAATCTGATTCAATATTCATCAACTCTTGCACGCTACTCACTCGGTGTTTTTGCTGCAAGCGATAAATGAGATTTAGTCGATCTGTAATAATTTGTAATTGTTGGCTATCGGAATTGATATCATTGGCTGCATCTTCTAATTCGTCGGCAATGTCTTTCAGTTCCACACAACTGCTGTTTAAGCGATTGTAGAATTCTTGATACCTCACATCAAATTTTATCAATGACTGTAATTGAGAAGCGCATGATTTTAAATTTGAAAGCAAGGTGACTTCTCCACCATTTATACTCTGATAAGCACTGAATAATTTCTCCTTTATTTCTTCCGCATTTTCAAGTTTTTCAAGATCTTGTTCAAGCTGCGATTGTTCATCAGGATTTTTTAAAAGTGCTTCTCCTAACTCCGTTAATTGAAAATTGAAATAGTCGAGGTCAGCTTTCCCTTTTGCTTCTAATTCTTTTAACGTTTCAAGTTGTTGTTTTTCACTTTTTAGTTTTGAAAAAAGACTTTTATAATTTACGAGATATTTACTGTTCTTAGCGTATGCATCGACCAACTGCAACTGAAATGCTCCAGAGTTTAACAACATTGTTTCATGTTGCGAATGGATATCTACCAGTTGCTGCGTAAGCTCTTTTAGGGTCGCAAGATTGACAGGGGAATCATTGATAAATGCACGCGATTTACCTTCGGGAGTTATTTCTCTTCTGATATGTGTCTCGCTTTCAAAATCTAGATCATTCTTTTCAAAGAAATCAGCATAAGCATCTTTAGAAAGTTGAAAGGTCCCTTCAATAATACACTTAGTCTTTTTATGTAACAAAGTTCCAGAGTCAGCTCTTTGTCCGAGAATTAATTCCAATGCACCCAAAAGAATTGATTTACCCGCGCCTGTCTCACCGGTTATGACCGACATTCCCTTATCGAAGGAAATATCAAGTTCATCAATCAGAATATAATTCTTAACAAATAATCTCTTTAGCATTGTAACAGTTCTTAACCTAAAAATTAATTACCGCCAGTTTGAATTTTATTATACTTTGTAGCGTTCGAAGGGTCTATCTCAGATAATATTAAAACCATATTCGATTTAATATCTCCCGATGCACCTGAAAAAATATTTACTACTTCATCTGCTTTAGCATCGAATAAAGTTTTCATAAAAACAGACTGAGGCTTGTCATTATGAACTCTTCTTACATTTTCTATTGCGTCAGCACATGTACGAATCGATTCATCTCTGGTCTTCGACATGGTATCTAATCCTTTACGATGGAAATCATAGTACAAAGCACGAATAGGCTTGTAAATAGGATTATTAATATTCTCACATAACCAATAACGGTTACGGTTAGCCTCAAATGCTTTCCATCCTGGCTCCGATGCATTGGTACTATTTGCTACGATAGATTGAGCTTTTGCAAAATACTCTCCTCCACCATATTTGGAATAAGAATCGTAATCTAATCCTAAAATAATATTTGCATAGAAAGCGAGTACTGAAACCAAATTCGGATTTCTTCCAGCTTCACCAGCATAGTCTAAGGTTTGAAATTCAACATAACGAAATGTGAAATCATCGTCCTTATAATTAATCAAAGGTGAATTATATGATGTACCGAAAACGGGACGACGTGCTGATACTTGAATAGATCCTTTAAATTCATCTGTTGACACGCGCTCTGTAATCTCTATCTGAATAGAACACTCGATTTTTTCTTCCGCTTTAAATTTATCGTTTGTCCAACGCGTGTTATTCATGAACTCATAAATAGCAGTTTGAAGCGTCGTATAAATTTTCTTATCAGAGCTTTGAATTCTAGGTGTAAGTACGTTCACCTGACACGTAAATTCCTGAGCGAAAATAGTTGTGGAGGATAAAAAAAATAAGAATAGAAATAAAATTTTACGCATGCACCAACTCTTTTATTTTGTTTACTATGTCTTTTGCTAAATCAGATTTTAATTTTAACGGAAGTTCTGTTGTTTCAGTATTACTGATGAATGTAATTTTATTCGTATCGGCACCAAAACCAGCTCCTTCATCGTTAAGCGAATTTAAGATAATTAAATCTAAATTCTTCGATTTTAATTTATTCTTTGCATTATTTATTTCGTCGTTTGTTTCCAGTGCAAATCCAACTAAAAACTGATCAGCTTTTTTAATCTGTCCCACACTTGCAGCGATGTCTTTTGTTTTCACCAATGCAAGATTCATATCATTATCCGACTTTTTTATTTTCGTACTTGAAGTGACTTCCGGAGTATAATCAGCTACTGCAGCAGTTAAGACCGCTCCTGTAGCATCTTCAAAATTATCCATTACAGCCTTGTACATGTCGGAAGCACTACTAACTGGAATTACCGAAACTCCTCTCGGGATATCTATAGCCACTGGTCCTAATACAAGAATAACATCAGCACCATTAGCCACTAATTCTTTTGCAATGGCAATCCCCATTTTACCTGTCGAATGATTGCTAATGTATCTTACTGGATCAATAGCTTCGCGAGTAGGTCCAGCAGTCACAATTATTTTCTTTCCACGAAGTGGTAAATCAGCATAAAGGAAATTCACTACCTCAGTAACAATGTCTGCAGGTTCAACCAAGCGGCCCTCTCCTATTAATCCACTTGCAAGTTCTCCTTGCGCCGGACCAACGATTTGATGTCCTCTTGTTTTTAAAACAGTAAGGTTCTCCTGCGTTGAAGCATGCAGATACATGTCATGGTCCATGGCTGGTGCCATCATTACGGGACAACGTGCAGATAAGTAAACCGCATCTAAAAGTGATTCGCAAATTCCTGTTGCAAAATGAGCGATGGTGTTTGCCGATGCAGGTGCAATTAAAAGTAAGTCGGCCCAAAGACCTAATTCAACATGATTATTCCAGGTCTCATCTTCTGAAACCATGGTATGAAAAACAGTGTTTTTTGATAAAGTTGAAAGTGTTAATGGACTAATAAATTCAGTGGCCGATGGTGTCATTACAACACGAACGGTCGCTCCTTCTTTTACTAGTAAACGGCAAAGATCTGCGGATTTATAAGCTGAGATGCTGCCGGTAATCCCGAGCAGGATATTTTTACCGGATAACCGCATAATGAATTATTCTTGATCCTTAAGCGGATTTCTGTGATAGATTTTTCCGTCTAAAAACTCCTGAATAGATACCAAAGTTGGCTTTGGTAAACGCTCATAGTGCTTAGAAATCTCAATTTGTTCACGGTTTTCGAAAATCTCTTCTAGGTTGTCTGTTGCAGAAGCGAATTCAGATAATTTATCTGTTAATTCTTCTTTCATCTCTGCTGCGATGTGATTTGAACGACGTGATAAAACTACAATTGATTCGTAGATGTTTCCTGTCTTTTCTTCAAAGTTCAACAGGTCGCGAGTAACAGTTGTGTTGGTAGAAGATTTATAGTTTGCCATGTTTATGAATAATTTTCGTTTTTATGAATTTTTTACTGGTGCATCCATCTTTTTCAATTCAGCCTTAGCCGCTTCGAATATTTTTTCTGCGTCGCGAAGATACCTACTTTGTGGGAAATTATCTACTAATTTGTAATAGATATCTAAAGTATTTTTAAATCGCTCCTCTTTTTTTGAATCGATGCTCATACCTGCATAAGTAAATTGGGCTTTTAACATCGTGAAAAGTGCTGTTTCTTTGTATTCTGTCCCCGGATAATTCGTTATTAGGTTCTCGAATGCGACAACAGAGGCTTTGTATTCTTCCATGTCGTAGTACAATTTTGCAATATCAAACGACTTGTCTTCCAGTTTTTTACGTAATTCATCGATGCGAATATTGGCCTCACCTACCTTTGTTCCCGAAGGATATCGGTTAATGAAAAGCTGGAATTTTTCAATGGCCTCAAGCGTTGACGTTTGATCAAGACTAGAAATAGGACTATCCAAATAATAACAGTAAGCAAACATGTATTGTGCTTCTTCAGCATGTTTGCTATTGGGGAATGTCTGAACGAAATTATTGAAATAATACGCCGCCGTCTGATAATCATCTACATAGAAAGTACAATAAGCGTAGTAGTAGTAAGAATCTTCTGCTTTTGAAGTACCTCGGTAAACGGAAATAAGCTCTTCAAAAAGTTGTAAGGCATGGTAATAATCCTTCTTCTCGTAGTATTTCACAGCTCCATTATACTTGGCATCCATATCTGGATTTTTAGTAAGCTTCTGAAACTTACTGCATGATGATATCACCAAAACCATTACGAGGAAGGCTATTCCTTTCTTCATTTTATCTAAAATATGCGCAAATTTAACTATTTAGACCATCAAAAATCCCTCATTAAACAAGAACTTGTTAAAAATATTGTAATTAATAAGCAATTAAAAGTTAATTTTGTGCTCACTTTTGAAGCGAATTTTAATCGAATTAAAACTTAAAAAAAATAGAATGATTGATTTATTTGAAAAGCTAAAGCAAAACCGCGGACCATTAGGGATGCATGCAAAGGATGCTCATGGTTATTTTACATTTCCAAAGTTAGAGGGAGATATTTCGAACAAGATGATTTTCCGTGGGAAGGAAAGATTAGTGTGGAGCTTAAACAACTATCTTGGTTTAGCCAACCATCCAGAAGTAAGAAAAGCAGACGAAGAAGGTGCTAAAATGTATGGCTTTGCCTTACCTATGGGTGCTCGTATGATGTCTGGTAATTCAAATCCGCACGAAAAGCTGGAAGCAGAATTATCAAGCTTCATGAGTAAAGAAGATACTATCTTATTAAACTTCGGATATCAAGGAATGGTGAGTGCGATTGATGCACTTGTAGATCGTCATGATGTGATTGTTTACGATTCTGAAGCTCACGCTTGTATTATCGATGGATTACGTCTTCATATGGGTAAACGTTTTGTTTATCCTCATAACGATATCGCTAACCTTCAAAAGCAATTAGAGAGAGCAACGAAATTGGTTGAAAATACCAACGGTGCTATCCTGGTAATTACAGAAGGTGTTTTCGGAATGTCGGGAGATCAAGGTAAATTAAAAGAAATCGTTGAATTAAAGAAGAAGTTCAATTTCCGTTTATTCGTTGATGATGCTCATGGATTCGGTACGATGGGAAAAACTGGTGCTGGTACTGCAGAACATCAAGGTGTACAAGATGGAGTTGATATTTACTTCGGAACGTTTGCTAAATCGATGGCTTTAATTGGAGCTTTCATTAGCAGCGAAGAGCAAGTGGTTGAGTACCTACGTTACAATATGCGTTCGCAGATTTTTGCTAAGTCGTTACCTATGCCACTTGTTATTGGTGCTTTAAAGCGTCTTGAATTATTAAGAACGCAGCCTGAACTTAAAAACAAATTGTGGGAGATTACAAATGCTCTTCAATCAGGATTAAAAGCAGAAGGTTTTGAATTAGGAAATACAGATTCTCCAGTTACTCCAGTATACTTAAATGGTACAATCCCGGAAGCGACTAACTTAATTCTTGATTTACGTGAGAACTATGATATCTTCTGTTCAATGGTAGTTTATCCGGTTGTTCCTAAAGGAGTAATCATGTTACGTTTGATTCCAACAGCGGTTCATACGTTAGAAGATGTTACTTATACAATTAATGCCTTCAAAGACATTAAGAAGAATTTACAAGCAGGAAAATATAATCTGGATAAGATTGTTACTTCAATATCGTAACAACAACTTGAAAATTTATTTAGAAAGGCCTCTGTTTATACAGAGGCTTTTCCATTTATAGATACTAACTCAACATCATATATCACAGCACCAGGTCCTTTTAATTTATTAGTTCCTGGAAGTCCTTTTCTGTTTTTAGTATCGAAAATAATTCTGTAAAGTCCACCTACTTTTAAGTTCGCAGTAGATATATCCCAAATAGTAGGAACCTCAGGTGCACCCATTACATATTGAAAGTCCTTGCCGATTAGTTTAGATGATTCGAAAATTTCACCTGTTATAATTTTAGCAGTAAAACGAATTCTTACTGTATCGCCTGCAGCGGGGAAGCTTCCACTTCCCTCTTTTAAAATAATAAACTGACATCCAGGAGAAATTTGTGTTCCTGATAAGCTATTCTGTGCCATGAAATTTTCGATCTCCAGTTTATCTTGCTGAATAAATTCGTTGATTTCAGCGTTTGCAAGCTTCTCAAATTCTTCTTTTGTTTTTACTTCCAACAAACGAACATCGATTCTGATTTTCTCACCTGTCTTAATAAACGCAGGCAATGGTTGTTTGAAAATGTATTTAAATACAGAGTCCGATGGGATTAAAAAACATGCAGAGTCCCCTTCCGTCATTAACGCGAATCCTTCTTCTAGTCCACCAACAAATGAGGGTTGGAATAATTCGGTAATGAAAAGTTTGTTATCGGAAAATGTAGAGTCCGACTGGCTCGTGAATTTGATATTCATTCGTAAGACATCGGTTAGTTTAGGCTTACGGCCTTTTTTTGATTCAATGATTTTATATTCTAAACCACTTTCTGTTTTCTCGTATCCGTTTTTATTACACGAAGTAAGGAGTGTAATGCTGATGATTACTGTTAATATTAAAAATGCAATTGACTTACTGCGTTGAATCATGGGTATTAATTTTTTACTTTTAATAATTCGATATTGTATACTAAGCTTGCCTGGCTTCCGATTTTATTTCCATCTCCGCTAATGCCATAAGCTAAATAAGAAGGAATGATGATCGTTGCTTTAGAGCCACATGGAATTTGTTGAAGTGCTTCTTGTAATCCTGTTGGTTCGTTACTCTGCCCTATTTTAATCTGCATTACTCCTGAGCTATCACTCGAATAGCAGTAGTCGCCGTTTAATAAGCGAATGGTATATTTTAATTCAACCTCTGCTAGATTTTTCGGCTTTTCTCCTTTTCCTGTTTCGTCGATGATATAATGGATTCCTGTTTTGGTTTTCTCCATTTTATAATTCTTCTGAGCAATGAAAGAATCGATTTTTTCTTGCTCTAAAAGAATCATTTTTTTATTTCTATCAATCAGTGATTCTTTATCCTTCGGATTAATTTGTTCGTTACCGCTATAGATGACTTCGTTATCACTTCCATTTGTTCCTTCTGTGCCTCCACATGCGTATATCAATGGAATACATATCGCAAGCAATCGAAGTATTGAAGATGATAATTTATGCATGGTGATTTTCCTTAAGTATATTCTTAAACTTCTGAACGGTATCTTCTAAAGAAAGATTGGATTTCCCTCCCGCAGCATTCTTATGGCCACCGCCTTCGAAATGTTTTTCGGCTAAATCTTTCACAGAGTAATCCCCTTTAGAACGGAAAGAAATTTTAATTATTCCGTCGCGCTCGCTAAAGAGCACAGCCATTTTAATTCCATCAATGCTTAATCCGTAATTCACTATGCCTTCAAGGTCGCCCGACTGATGATTAAATCGCTTCATATCCTCTCTGGTACATTGAAAATAGACGGCCTTATGTTCGTTCAAAACAAACATATTATTGAGTAATACATGTCCTAAAAATCGCAGACGGTCTTCCGAAGACGTATCATAAACAGCTTCATGCACGAAGTCGTTACGCATTCCTGTATTCAATAAAATTCCCACTACGCGATGTGTCTCCGCGGTAACGCTGCTAAATCGAAAGCTTCCCGTATCCGTCATGATTCCCGCATAAAGGCAGGCTGCACTATCCATCGTGATTTGTGAAAGTCCTTCTAAAGCTTCAATAAAATGGACAATTAACTCACACGTCGATCCTATTTCAGGAAATGAAAAAGTATAATCGCAAAAATCTTTAGGAGCTAAATGATGATCAATCATTATTTTTTTAGCAGATGACTTAACAAGTAAATCACTCATTCCTTCTGTTCTTGTAGGATCATTAAAATCCAAACAAAAAAGAAGATCTGCCTTATCAATTAAATTGGTTGCTTGCTCCGGCGATTTCGAAAAGTCAATTGTTTCTACGCTACCGTGCATCCATTTCAGAAAATTGGGAAATTCACTCGGTAAAACCACCTCTGCCTGAATGTTCAACGACTTTAAATACGCCCATAATCCTAATGAAGAGCCCAATGCATCGCCATCTGGCTTGTAATGCGTTGTAATTACAATACGCTTACTGTTAAGAATCAGCGATTTAACAGATTCTATTTTATTTTGATCAAAATGGGGTTTCATATTGTGTGTCAAATTTAATCCAATTACCTTTGCAGCCCAATAAAAGACAATAAAATAAGATGAGAACTAATCGCACATTTACCATGCTTAAGCCTGATGCTGTTGAAAACGGACATATCGGAGCTATCTTGGATCACATTACAAAGGCAGGTTTTAAAATCGTTGCCATGAAATACACTAAGCTATCTGCTGAATCAGCTGGTAAGTTTTACGAAGTACATAAGGAGCGTCCTTTTTACAAGGATTTAGTTAGCTATATGTCTTCAGGACCAATCGTAGCTGCTATTCTTGAGAAGGAAAATGCGGTGGAGGACTTCCGTAAGATTATCGGAGCAACTGATCCTGCTAAAGCAGAGCCAGGAACAATCCGTAATTTATATGCAAAGTCAATTGATGCAAATGCAGTTCACGGTTCTGATAGTGACGAGAATGCAGAAATCGAAGGAAACTTTTATTTCTCTACACAAGAGAAGTTTTAATAAAAACTAGATTATTAGAGAGGGCTTTTACATTGTAAAGGCCCTTTTTATTTGAACTCGATTTTTTCAATTATCATCTCTCCTAATCGATCGTTGAATTGCTTTTTCAATTCTTCCTTTTGATAGTCGAGTTCGTTTCTGATTACTGATGAGGTGAGGTAAATAGTAAGCGTCTTATTATAAAATCGAAGTTTTGTCGTTCTGGAAATAATAGGTCTGCTCATAAGCTCAACCCATATCTCATTAATTTTTGCCTGCGTAATTCCATCACCAAGGTTATTATCCTTAATGACTTCCTCAAGAATTTTTCCTAATGCTTTTTCGTTTGTTCTACGCATTCAACGAAGGTGGAAAAAATTGTTGAATAAAGGAAATAATACTTCCGATTTAAACTATAAAATAATTTATATTTGACAACAATGAAGATAATAACGCTGACCACCGATTGGGGTACGAATGATCATCATGTTGGTGCTTTAAAAGGATTACTTTATAGTGTTTTCCCACATGTGCTGGTTGTAGACATTTCGCATGATATTCCGCACTTCTCTATTCAACAGGCAGCTTATCTTTTTAGCAATGTGTATAAACGCTTTCCCGAAGGGACAGTTCATATAGTTGCGGTTCAAAATTCAGGACCTGTTAAAACAGATTTGTTGGCAATTAAGAAAGATGGGTTTGGATTTGTGGGAATGAATGATGGCTTATTTTCATTGGTATTTGGCGATCAGCCTCCTTCAAATATGGTTGCTGTTAAGTTAGATATTGATCAGAAGCCAGGATACGATTTAGAGGTGCTTACGTTCGTGGCTACTCACCTGCTATCTGGACAAAATGTATTTGAGTTAGGTAGTCGACCAGATGATTATGTTGTGCGTAAAGGCTTTGAACCAGTATTGGAAGAAGATGTAATTCGTGGTACTATTATTTACATTGATAGTTTCGGAAATGCAGTCTCTAATATTCACCGCGATTTATTTTACAATCAGGTGAAGGATAGAAAATTTGAAATTAATATTCGTAAGTTTTCTACTACAAAAATACTCTCCAATTATACGGATGTTGATACAGGAAATATGGTGGCCTTGTTTAATGATGCAGGCTTACTTGAAATTGCACAAAATCAAGGTATGGCGAATAAGCTTATCGGAATTAAAATGAACGACCCTATTCGTATTGATATAAAATGATTGTTCGTATTGTGAGAATGAAAGTAGCTCCTGAAAATGTGTCTACCTTTCAAAATTATTTTAAGGAATCATATACTAAAATCAGGAATTTTCCGGGCTGTTGCGATTTGTCACTTCATGCAGATATAAATCATGAAGGCGTAGTTATTACCTTCAGTAAATGGGAAAGCGAAGATCATCTAAATGTCTATCGCGATTCGGAAGTTTTTAAATCGACCTGGGAGAAGGTTAAACCATTATTTGTAGCTAAACCCGAAGCGTTTAGTATGGAGGAGTTAATTTAACTCCTTTTGCTTTATTCAATTTTATAGTTTTGCAGTTATAATTCTAGCATATGAAAAATATTTCAGTTATTGGTTCTGGGCAGATGGGTAATGGTATTGCTCACGTATTTGCTCAAAATGGTTTTAAAGTTACTTTGATTGATATCAAAGAAGATGCTTTAGCGAGAGCAGTTCAAACGATCTCTAACAATTTAGATCGTCAGTTATCGAAAGGGTTAATTTCAGAAGATGTAAAGTCACTTACACTAGGTAATATTGAAACAACAACGGATATGAAAGCGGGTGTTTCCAATGCGGATTTAGTAGTGGAAGCGGCAACTGAAAATATCGATTTGAAATTATTCATTTTTAAAGAGCTTGATGCGAATACAAAACCGGATTGTATTCTTGCTTCTAATACTTCTTCTATCTCTATTACAAAAATTGCTTCTGTCACAAATCGTGGTGATAAAGTAATCGGAATGCACTTTATGAATCCTGTTCCAGTGATGAAATTGGTTGAGGTTATCAGAGGTTATAATACGTCGGATGAGGTAACGAAATTGATTTTTGAAACTGCTCAGAAATTAGGAAAAGTACCTGTAGAGGTAAATGATTATCCAGGCTTTGTGGCCAACAGAATTTTAATGCCGATGATTAACGAAGCTATCAATACACTTTTTGAAGGTGTTGCTGGTGTAGAAGAAATTGATACGGTAATGAAGTTAGGTATGGCTCATCCAATGGGACCTTTGCAATTAGCTGACTTTATCGGATTAGATACTTGTTTAAGCATCATGCGTGTATTGCACGATGGATTTGGAAATCCTAAGTACGCTCCATGTCCGCTATTAGTGAATATGGTTGTGAGTGGTAATTTAGGTGTTAAATCAGGACAAGGATTTTATAAGTACACTAAAGGAAGTAAGGATACTGTTGTAGCTGATAATTTCAAAAAGTAAAAAATAGTATTTCAAAAAAAAGGTGATTCGAAAGAATCACCTTTTTTAGTTTGTGGCAATTTACTTTGCCAGATAAATCTTTTGGGTTTCCGACTTTTCGTTAGTGGTAACCGTTATAAAATAGATTCCGCTTTCTAGGTTGCTTAAATCCATATCGTAATTCTGATTGGTCATTATTTCATTCGCAACAATTGTTTGTCCAAGCGTATTTGTCAAACGTAAATTACTTTTTTCACTTGTTAAAGTGTTCTTACGGATATGAAAAATAGCTGTTGAAGGATTTGGGAATACTACAAAGCCATTGCTCGTTGTGAAAGTCTCTACTCCTACACTATTGTTAGTGCAAATTTCTAATCCCCAATTATCAACCGAACCACCATCTTGATTTGCATTATCAATTATGTTTAGTGTCCATGTACCACTTGCTGCAATTCCGTTGAATATCGAAAGTGGTGTGCCAGGTTGGAATGTACCGCCACCAACTGGAGGACAAGGTAATGCTCCTGGTGATGCTTGATCATCAAAGTTTACATTAAAGTCATCTTCATCATCACAAATCCGATCGAATAGCGTACATACAGCCCCGTTAGGACCTGTCAGACTAAAAGTCATATCATTAATCCAAGAATGTGTACCAGCTAATCCAATTACATTGATATCGTTAATGGTTCCAGATAGATTAACTGTTAACGTAGATGTGTAACTAGGAGAACCATTTTGAGAGATAGAAATAGGAACATTTAAACTTAAATTATTAGCACAAGCATTTGTTGTGAAACTATAGAATACAGAAACTGGAGATGAACCACAATCGTTGTTTGCGGTTACATGCCAGTAATACGTACTGCTTGGTAATAATCCTGTTGCTGTATAATTTCCTGAAGTAATATTTGATGCACTTGCTACAATATTGGAGAATAAACTGTCGGTTGAAATTTCAACAGCATAAGTTACTCCCGGACTTGTACTTGTTGTCCAGCTTAATTGAGCAGCCGTTGCAATTCCTGTAGCGCTGTTGCTTGGAGATGTTAATGTAACAGCATTTAAATTGCTTTCTAGAATATTTAAAGCAACATTAGTTGATTTAGTCACAGAGGCAGATGTTCCTGTAATCGTCAAGTTATAATTACCCACCATCGAATTCGTCAATCCTGAAATAGTTAACAAAACAGGAGTGCCATCGTTAACTGCCGTTGCAGGGTTAAACGTCGCTGTAGCTCCACTTGGTAAACCCGAAACAGAGAAGGTTGTTGTATCACTGAACGATAAGAATGTTTGATAATTGAAATTGTAAAGAGCATCATTCGGTAAACATAAATTTTGATTAGCAGTGCTAAAATTCATTACGAACTCGGATGATTGAATTGTTATCAATGCTGCATTTAAAGCATAGAAAATATTTCCTTCTCCACGCACCATAATACGTCCTGTAGTAGTTGTTGCTCCAGCAGGTATTGTAACCAGTGCAGAACCATTGTTTGGAACTCCTGTCGCTAACGTATAAGGATAGGTGTAACCGCTATCCAACGATAAATAAATGTTTACATTCTGACAATTTACAGTAGCGTTATTTGTATTGGCAACATTCCATGTAATTGTTTCACTAGTACCTGCATTCCAAGTAACTGTTGTGTTTTGTGATGTCACTACAAACGGACCTGCATTATCAACTGTTACCGTCATTAAATCAGAAGCTGTTTGTCCACCCTGAATATCATTGTCGCGAACAAGAAACGAAAAGTTCATTGTACGAGCTACCGATGGCGTTACTTCCCAAGTTGGCGTTAGGTTGTTCAATACCACACTTCTTAAATTAGGCATATAACGATTAGGAGATGGTTGCGGAGAAATACTTCTGTACATCGGTCCAACATTATAGGTTGGTTGTGGTGCTGCATTTCCAGGTGATTGCGCTGGATCATTTTGTCCCCAATTATAAGTTAACGAAGCGATACCATCTGGATCAGTAGCTATTCCTTCTAATATAAAAGCTGTTCCTTTAGGAATCGTATAGTTTGGACCTGCATCAGCAGTTGGTGGTTGATTCGTAATTGGTGATTGAAAGGCACACGTACTATTGCCTGTTTGAATATTCGCTGTGATATCACGAACGTTTACATAGTTGAAATCATCATCGCTATTAGATTGAACATTACTTGAACAAATACCGGCGTAACCCATAATTGAACTTCCACTTGCTGGTTCTACTTCCGTATTACCACTTCCGCTTCTCGAACACGTGTTCATGACATGATATCCTCCAAATTGATGTCCCATTTCATGCGCTACATAGTCAATATCAAATGGATCACCTGTAGGATTAGGAGAACCTGTCATACCTCTACCCTTATGTGTGCCTGATTGTGATGTACTCAAACAAACGCAAGCAATACAACCTGCATTTCCACCACCTGTAGTATTAAAATTATGTCCGATGTCATAGTTGTTTACTCCAATTCTTGCATCAATTGTTTGAGCCGTTTTTGTATTCCACTCATTCGACCATGGGTCAGCTGTTGTGCTTCCATAAAAAATCAAGGTGTCATTGTCCGGAACAAATTCCATTGTAACAGCCAAATCTCTTTCAAAAACTCCATTCACGCGATTCATGGTGATCGTCATTTGCGCTTGAATATCTGCCACCTCTTGTCCCGGTGTTAAAGCGAAAATATTTCCGTACTCAGCAGTACATGATTGTGCTAATCGGTACGTTCTGAATATTTGATCATTCGCATCAAACTGCATGGGCGAACCACCATTTCTTAACGAAGGTAATTCAGCAGCATCAGGAGTAGTACATTCGAAATTTTGATTACTAGAAGACAACGAATGCTTATCGTATACAATAATGAAATTTCCATTGCTCGTATATGGATCGATATAATTCGAAGCATGCAAGCCTGAAATTGTCATTGTATGTAACCCGAATTGCGTAATACTAAAACGCATCGTTGAGGTTGGATCAGTGATGCCTTGCGCTGCATACGTTTTTATCATCGGATATTTGCTCGCTAAATCACGATGCATAATTGGCGACTCATACACTTTGAATTGCTCAATTTTTCCGTAGGCATTAGGGAAATTAATGACCACTGGAGTTGCATTGATTGTTCCTCTTAGCGGAGCAGTTGCTAATTCATTCTTTAATTTCTGTAAATCAATTTCATAAAAATAAGCTGAAGAAGGAGTTGAATTTCTACGAGCTAATTTTTCATTTTTGATTGACTCCTGCTTCACAGGCTTAAACCAGTCAGAGACATCTGCCTTGCTGAATGTTATCGAGGTAATTACTACGATAAAAGTTAAAAGTGATTTTTTCATTGGATTATTTTGGTTGTATTGTTTTTGGTTGATTGGACTTATATTTTGATGCTATTGATAAGACAATTAAATAGTTCTTCTTTTTCTTCGAATGTTGCTTTAAAATTATTTCTTAATGCATGTTTTGCCAATTCGTGTATAGGTCCAATTAAAATGGTGTAGAGAATATCCGCATCCATATTTTTAATCTTTCCTTCCATCACTCCTTTCGATAAAACTCGCCTTAAATTAGTGAAAACAAACAAATCATGTTCGTTGATGATTTTCACAACTGCATTGCTTTGTTGATACTGATAAAAAAAATCGGCTGCTTTCAAATCATCAAATACCGCCTGATAATAAGCCATCCACAATTCTTTTATCAATTCAATAGCTGGTCTGTTTAAGTCAATTTCAATATTTACCTCTTGCTTCTTTTTCCGTTGGATGTATTGGTATAGCTGACTAACCAAATCATCTTTATCCTTAAAGTACAAGTAGATAGTTCCAATAGCAATTCCTGAAAGGCGTGCAACGTCCGTTAGTTTGATGCCGGCAAAGCCTTTTTCATAAACTAATCGAAGGGTCGCTTCAAAGATTTTATCAATTTTACTATAATCTTTCTCTCTTGCCATGGGAGTCACGAAAATAGTGAATACGTGGCATATTTTAATTGTCAGATAAAAAAGATCATTCGTTAAAATGACATACTTTAAATGCTTTATTTTGCAGTTATATGTCAGCAGTATTTAATATAGGCGATTCAGTCACATTTATTAATGAAAAACAAAACGGAATTGTTTTAGGCTTTAAGGCCAATAATATTGTTGTTGTGGAAATTGAAGATGGCTTTACCCTCGATGTCCTTTCTAAAGAAATTGTAGTTGTTAAGTCCTCTCAGGAAAAGGCAATGGGTGTAAAACCTATTGATAATAAGTCTACCGATAAAACAACTGCCCTTTCCCCTACTCCTGATTTTTCAAGTCATATTGAAAATGCCTCCGTAGTACTTTTAGCGGTGCCCGAGCAATCTGCAGTGCTAACAGGAAAGATTAAGTTTATCCTGGTGAATGCGCTTGGTGGACAAATTCAAGGAGCTTGCTTTGAAAAGCAAAAGAATAAATTGAAGCGAATAGCTATTTTCTCTTTAAGTACTAACCAGCAAAGTGAATTATTTGAGTTTACTCGTGAACAGTTAATGTCGTTTGATTCATTTGTGGTATCTTATGTTTACTCTGATAATGAGATGTTCTCATCAGGCAGTAAGGAAATAACCATTGAATATCCAGGACTCGTTCAGCTATTCCCAAAGTTAACCGCACCGTTCTGCTTTGCATGTAGTCATGAAATATATAAAACGGCTAATTCTAGTGAAGATCTACCACTAGATTTATTGAAAGATAAATATAATCCAACGACTAATCCGAAATCGAATCAAGTGAGCAAGCCTCACGAAGCGAAAGTAAAAAAGCAAGAAGGCAATTTGCTAAGGAAGTATGGTTTGTCGGGTGTGAATAGTATTGTCGATTTACATATTGAGTCACTAATCGAATTTCCCGAAGGTTATTCAAATAGTGAACTAATCCGCATTCAGTTAAATCATTTCAGAAGCGAATTGGATAAAGCCATGGTTTCGCGAATGCAAACTATTGTGTTTATACATGGTGTTGGAAATGGTAAGTTGAAGGATGCTATTATTTCAGAATTAAAAGAGTTGCAATTAAATTACCGGCCTGCCGATTTTTCAAAGTATGGAATTGGTGCTACCGAAGTATTAATATTTTAAATTCATTGCTATGAAAATTACTTTTTACGGAGCTGCGCAAACTGTTACAGGCAGTAAACATTTAATTACTACCGAAGGTGGAAAAAACTTATTACTCGATTGTGGTTTGTTTCAAGGTCGTGGCTCTGAAACGGAGTCGCTTAATCGTCATTTCGGATTTGATCCAACTACCATCGATTATCTAATCCTTTCGCATGCGCATGCTGATCATGCTGGTAATATTCCTCAGCTGGTTAAGAGCGGCTATACGGGACCGATATTCGCAACGCCTGCTACCATCGATTTATGTCGTATTATGTTGGCGGATAGTGCTCATATTCAAGAATACGATGTGCAGTATTTGAATAAGCGCAGAGCAAGAAAACATCAGGAATTGTTAAAGCCTATTTATACGATTGATGATGTTAATCAAGCTCTAAAACAATTTGTTCCTGTTCGATTGCATGAGCTCACTAAAATAGATAAAGAACTTTCGTTTCATTTTTCGGAGGCGGGACATATCTTAGGAAGCGCATGTGTGAATGTATTGGTGAACGAAGGAAATAAAATCAGAAAAGTGTTTTTTAGTGGTGACGTTGGAAGATATAATGATAAAATATTAAGAGCTCCAGAAGATTTTCCACAGGCGGATATTATCTTAATGGAAACGACCTATGGTAATCGTTTGCACGAACATACGAACGATGCAGAAAATCGCTTGTTAGATATTGTGATTGATACCTGCGTAAATCGTAAAGGAAAAGTGATTATCCCAGCGTTTAGTTTAGGCCGAACGCAAGAAATTATTTATGCGTTAGACCGTGCACATACAGAAGGTAAAATGCCTCACGTGCCTGTGTATGTTGATTCTCCATTGTCGATTAACGCGACAGAAATTATGAAGAAACATACAGAGTCGTTTAATGGAGATATTTTAGAATATATGGTAAAGGATGACAATCCTTTCGGATATGATGATGTAAGCTATATACGTGATGTAGAGGATTCAAAAATGTTAAATGAAAGCGATGATCCTTGCATTATCATTTCAGCCTCTGGAATGATGGAAGCTGGTCGTGTTAAACATCATATCAAGAATAATATTGAAGATGCTAAAAATACCATTTTAATTGTTGGGTATGTTACGCCCAACAGTATGGGAGGCCGTTTGAAAAATGGAGATACGCAAGTGAAGATTTTTGGTGATTTGTATAATGTGAACGCTAAGATTGAAGTGATTGATTCTTATTCTGCACATGCGGATGCCGATGAGTTAATTCAATTTATTACTTGTCAGAATCCGAAGTTGACGCAAAATGTTTTCCTTGTTCATGGTGAATTAGAAGCGGCAACAGCTTTCAAAGAGCGATTGGAAGAGTTAGGCTTTTCGAATATTGAAATTCCTGAAGATGGGGCTTCTTTTCAGATTTAAGTGACATTTATCATAACGTGTACTGATTAGCGTAATTTATTTCGTTGGATGGAGCATCTACTTTTGGATTCAACAAATAAATATCACTATGGTAACCAATGAAAATTTTAATGAACGAGTTATTCGCTTAGTTGCTGGAGTAACTGTCGCGTCTTTTTTTATCTATCATAATTCATTTTGGGCAATTTCGGGTTTAATCCCGTTTGTAACAGGTGCTTCTGGATTTTGTCCGTTGTATTATTTAGCAGGATATAGCAGCAATAAATAATAGAGCGCATTAAAAATGTTTATTTTTAGAGCTTACTTATTTTAGTCAAATGCAGAATTTTGAGAAAGTCGAGTTACTCGATGCCCTGTTCAATCATGCTACTGAAGGGATTATTATTTCCAATGAAAGTGGATTGATTCAATTGATGAATCCAGCAGCATGTAAGATGTTCGGATATGAGTCGAATGAATTATTAAATGAATCGATTGATGTATTAGTACCTAAGAACATCAAAGGACATCATGAACATCATCGTAAATCGTATATCGATAAGCCACATGCTCGTCCGATGGGATTAGGTTTAGATTTACATGCATTGAGAAAAGATGGCACCTTGTTCCCAATAGAGATTAGCTTGAGTCCTATTTTTAAGGATGATCGCAAATACATCATTGCCTTTTTGATTGATATTTCTGTTAGAAAGAAGATTGAAGCTTCTGTAAGGGAAAAACAATTAGAGCTTGAGCAGATTGCACTTACCTTGCAAAAGTCGAATGAAGATTTAGAACGTAAGGTTTCTGATCGTACCAGCGTTTTGCAAGAAGCAATTTTGGAATTAGAGAAGTCGAGATCAGAATTAAGTATGGCCCTCGAAAAAGAAAAAGACCTGAATGATTTAAAGTCGCGATTTATTTCAATGGCATCGCATGAGTTTCGTACACCACTCACCACTATCCTTTCTTCTGCTGTTTTGATTTCAGAATATAAAACTCCCGAGCAAGAAGAGAAAAAGCAAAAGCATATCAAACGAATTCAGTCTTCAGTTAATAACCTGAATGATATCTTAAGTGATTTTCTATCTATCAGTAAATTAGAAGAAGGAAAGATTCATGCAGATATGAGTATGTTCGATTTGAATATTCTGATGAATGAAATTGCGAGTGATATGCGTCAGAATACAAAAGCAGGACAGGAAATAGTTATTAATTATCATGGTGATAATTTGGTGTTTCTTGATGCTAAGCTAATCAAGAATATTCTTTTTAATCTTTTAAGTAATGCTATTAAATTTTCATCAGAAGGCAAGTCTATAACATTGGATGCAGATGTGAATTCCAATGAAATAAAAATGGTGGTGCAAGATCAGGGAATTGGAATTAGCGAGGAAGATTTGAAGCATTTGTTTGAACGTTTCTATAGAGGAAAAAATGCATTTAATATTCAAGGTACAGGATTAGGGTTACATATTGTGGGCAACTATGTTGACATTATGAAAGGTCATTTACATTTAACTAGTAAACTAAACGAAGGAACAAGGATCGAGATCACTTTTCCGAATCAAATAAATTAATGCTATGAAAAAGATTTTATTAATTGAAGACAATCTGGATGTAAGAGAAAATACAGCTGAGATTTTAGAGCTGGCGAATTATACAGTTTGTACAGCACCTGATGGAAAAGATGGTGTTGAAATGGCTCGTAAGGAAAAACCAGATTTGATTATCTGTGATATCATGATGCCAGGTTTAGATGGCTATGGAGTTTTACATTTACTGAGCAAGGATACCGATTTAAACTCAGTTCCATTTATCTTCCTGACAGCAAAAGCAGAACGTAGCGATATGCGTAAAGGAATGGATTTAGGTGCCGATGATTATATCACCAAACCTTTTGATAAGACGGAGCTATTAAATGCTATTGAAAGTCGTTTGAAAAGAGCTGATGCACTTAAGAAAGATTATCAACCTGACTTTGATGGACTAAGTCATTTCATCAGTGATGTGGCTGGTGATGCAGCCTTGAAGAAATTCCTGGATGGCAAAAAAGTGAATCATTATAAAAAGAAAGAAAAGATTTATCAGGAGCACCACTACCCTAACGGAATTTATTATGTGAAGTCAGGTAAAGTAAAAATTACTAAGACGCATGAGTATGGTAAAGAGTTGATCACTGATTTGTTGAAAGAAGGTGATTTCTTCGGATATGTATCACTGTTAGAAGAAAAGCCTTATATTGAAAGTGCTGAAACATTAGAAGAGTCAGAAGTGATTTTTATTCCTAAGGAAGAATTTTTCAATCTGGTTTATAGCAACCATGCCGTTACGAAGAACTTCATTCGTTTTTTAACAAAGGGTGTTATCGATAAGCAAGAACGTCTATTAGAATTGGCTTACAGTTCTGTTAGAAAGAGAACTGCCGAGGCATTGATTTTATTACAAGATAAGTACAAGACGACTGATGCATCTCATTTTGCTATGGCAATCGCTCGTGAAGATTTAGCCAATATTGTTGGGACAGCTACAGAGTCGTTGATTAGAACGCTTAGTGATTTTAAAGAAGAAAAGTTAATTGAGATTAAAGACGGAAAAATTAAAATCATCAATGATGAAAAGCTTCGTCATTTAAAAGCTTAAAAGGAAGATCAAATTATTTAGATGGCGTTGAGAATTCAGCGCCTTCTTCATTTTGTTGCGCTAAGGTCCAGCTATCTGTTGCAGTTGTTTCTAACCATACCCTACCTGCCTTTCTAAATACCTGCACAGATAATTTAAAGTCTTTGAAAAATTTCGTTTCTAAATCGCTTACAGGAGTGATATTGGTAAATTCAATTACACCACCCTTTTTGATAGTTGAACAATCCTTCACTAATTTATTCGAATTGATGATTAGATCTTTCTTTAATCCTTGTCCGATTTTATGAGGTGCTTTAAAAAATTCAATCTTTAAGAATGGGAAATAAGAATTGAACTCTCTTTGGATTTCAGAAAGTCTTGAGTTTAAATCGATGTAAAGGTGTAGCGAGCTCGACGCTTTTGTTTCGGATAACATGTTGTTCAATTATGTATTTGCAAAATTGCTTTATTCAAGATGAGTTGCAAATGACCTACGTCATTCATAGATATAATTTAAACCACTTTTTGGAAAAAATGTTTTGTGACCACTATCAAAATAGCAACTGACATTTGTCATTAGTATAGGTGTATACATTGAATAATCTTGTATTCAAGATTTAAATGATATGTCATTAACAAATACTTCAGTAGTTACCAATTGTTATCATTGTCACGAAAAGTGTGAAGAAGACAAAGTTAAATTTGATGATAAAGACTTTTGTTGCGTAGGCTGTAAGTTAGTATATGAAGTACTGAATGAAAACAACCTTTGTAATTATTACGCTATTTCCGATAACCCTGGCATAAATCGTAAGAACAGTTATCTCGGTAATCGCTTTGCTTTTTTAGAGGAAGAGCAAATTATTGAGAAGTTAATCAGTTTTAAATCTAAGAATGAAGTTCATATTCGTTTCCATATTCCGAATATGCATTGTAGTAGTTGTATTTGGTTGTTAGAGAATTTTTCAAGAATCGATAAGGGCGTGGTACGATCACAAGTTGATTTTGTAAGTAAGGAAATATTGATTGTTTTTAATTCGTCGGCAACTTCCCTTCGCAATATAGTTGAACAACTTACTTTAATTGGTTACGAGCCAGAATTGAATTTAAATAAAGTCAGCAATCATCAGTTCGCTAAAAAATCGAATGCAAGGATTTATAAAATCGGTTTAGCGGGATTTGCTTTTGGAAATATTATGTTGTTGAGTTTTCCTGAATATTTATCGGGAGGTGTTTTTGGCGCTGAGGACTTCCGACAATTATTTCGATATGTGATTGTGGTTTTAGCATTGCCGGTTTTCTTTTATTCTGCAAGTGAATTTTTTATAAACTCTTTCAGAAGCTTCCGACAAAAGGTTGTCAATATTGATGTGCCTATTGCCATTGGTATTTTAGCCATGTTTTTAAGAAGCTTGTACGAAATTGTTTCTGGTACTGGCCCTGGCTATTTTGATAGTATGACCGGACTTATCTTCTTCATGCTTATTGGAAGAAATTTTCAAGATAAAACCTATCAATGGCTTTCTTTTAACAGGGATTATACCTCCTACTTCCCTATTGCTGTTACGAGATACAATGGCATTAAAGAAGAAACTGTTTTAGTTAATGATGTTGTTAAAGGTGATCGTCTGAAGATTCGTAATCATGAGATTATTCCTGCGGATGTAAAACTCTTAAATCAATCGGCTCATATTGATTATAGTTTTGTTTCTGGAGAATCGACACCAGTTAAAGTCAATAAAGGTGAATTGATTTATGCGGGAGCTAAATTATTGAATGGTCCTATTGACGTGATGGTAGATCAGGCTACCTCTAATAGTTACTTGACTAAACTTTGGAATCAACAAAGTGATAAAGTTAATCAGACCAGTTATTTTCAAAAAATGGTGAATACCATTAGCCGTTGGTTTGTCTTGGTAACTGTTGTTATTGCTATATCATCATTTGCTTATTGGTATCATCAGGATTTTACAAGAGCAATTAATGCTTTCACTGCGGTGTTGGTTATTGCTTGTGCTTGTGCATTAGCATTATCTGCTCCGTTTACCTTCGGAAATATCATTCGATTGCTTGGTAAGAAAGGAATTTATCTACGCAATGTTCAGGTGATTGAAAAGTTGGCGGATATTGATACTGTTATATTTGATAAGACAGGCACATTAACAGAGCCTGAATCTAATCAGATAAATTATGTCGGTGTTGAATTGAGCGATTTTCATTTACGTGCTATCTATACAATAGTATCGTCTTCTACTCATCCATTAAGTATTGTATTATCGAAATATTTGAAATTAAAAGCATTCGCAGATACATCTATTCATATTGAAGAATTTCCTGGTCAAGGATTAACGGCCATGATTTTCGGACATCACTATAAAATTGGAAGTGAAGAATACCTGACAGGAAAAAAACAACTCGATACATTAAAGTCAACACGAGTATATATTGGAATTGATAATGAAATATACGGCTATTTCGCAATTCAAAATAAATATCGCGAAGGTGTTAAGGAGTTAACTTCCGACTTATCAAATCACAATATTCAATTAGGTGTGATCAGCGGTGATGATGAGCATGAGCGAATCAACCTAAGTACAATTCTTCCCGAAGGAACGCATATGCGCTTTCATTGCAAACCCATTGATAAATTAAATTACATCAATGAACTTAATCAACATGGATTTAAAACGATGATGGTTGGTGATGGATTAAATGATGCTGGTGCGTTAATGCATGGCCATGTAGGAATTGCCATTTCAAACGACATCAACAACTTTACTCCTGCATGTGATGCTATTATTATTGGAAGTAATTTATCAAAATTGGAGAAGTTAATTCGTCTTGCCAAGTCAGCTAACCGAATTATCATCATCAGTTTTATCATATCACTGGTGTATAATTTTCTGGGATTATGGTTTGCCGTACAAGGAACTTTGTCGCCTGTAATTGCGGCTATTTTAATGCCTATCAGTACGAGCAGTTTAGTGATATATACGGTAGTGGCCAGCTCGATAAAAGCACGTCAATTAGGTTTCACGAAGTAGGTTGACAATTATCATAAATCACCCTAATAGCGGTCATTTAATTAATCCCACTCTCGAAATAGATTTGCTCCCGTTATGAAAGTAATCATCCTTTTAATCATTGCCAGTTTAACCGTTGCTATCGGATTTCTGATTGCATTTTTCTGGTCTGTAAAAACAGGGCAATTTGATGATGATACTTCCCCTGCAGTTCGCATATTAATGGATAATGAAATAACATCAAACGAAAAATCAAAAATCAATCATTATGACAATTGAGAAGTATAGCTACGACAATCGCATTGTTAGGAATTTTGCAATTGCGACAATTATCTGGGGAATTGTAGGAATGTTGGTGGGTTTAATTGCAGCCCTTCAAATTCCTTTTCCTGGTTTAAACGCAGGTGAGTATGTTACATTTGGTCGCGTACGACCTATACATACCAACGCAATCATTTTTGCCTTTGTAGGTAATGGAATTTTTATGGGATTGTATTATTCCCTTCAACGTTTAACGAAAGCGAGATTATTTAGTGACTTGTTAGGCAAGCTTCATTTCTGGATGTGGCAATCGATTATTGTGCTTGCTGCATTAACATTAATTACAGGACATACTACAGGTAAAGAATATGCTGAATTAGAATGGCCGATTGATATCTTGATCACACTTACTTGGGTTGTATTTGCGGTGAATATGTTTGGTACTATTATCAAACGTCGCGAGCGACATCTATATGTTGCCATTTGGTTTTATATTGCAACGGTGGTTACTGTTGCAGTACTTCACATTGTAAATAGTATTGAAATTCCAGTAAGTCTTTTAAAGAGTTATCCTGTATATGCAGGTGTGCAAGATGCGTTAGTGCAATGGTGGTACGGACATAATGCAGTAGCCTTCTTTTTAACTACGCCGTATTTAGGTTTGATGTATTATTTCGTTCCGAAGGCTGCTAATCGTCCGGTGTATTCTTATCGATTATCAATCATTCACTTTTGGGCTTTAATTTTTATTTACATCTGGGCTGGTCCTCATCACTTATTATATACTGCATTACCTGATTGGGCGCAATCATTAGGAACTGTTTTCTCTATCATGTTAATTGCTCCGAGCTGGGGTGGTATGATTAACGGACTGTTGACATTACGTGGTGCATGGGATCGTGTTCGTGAAAGTGTTGTATTGAAGTTTATGGTTGTTGCAATCACTGCTTACGGTATGGCAACATTTGAAGGTCCGATGTTATCATTGAAATCAGTGAATGCAATTTCTCACTTTACAGATTGGACTATCGCTCACGTGCACATTGGTGGACTAGGATGGAATGGTATGTTAACGTTTGGTATTTTATATTGGTTAATCCCTCGCATTTATCAAACCGAGTTATACTCTAAAAAATTAGCAAGCTATCACTTCTGGTTAGCAACGTTAGGAATTTTATTCTATGCCATTCCGATGTATTGGGCAGGGTTTGAACAATACATGATGTGGCAACAATTTACAGATGATGGATTATTAAAATATCCAAACTTTTTAGCAACGGTAACGAAGTTAATGCCGATGTATAAGTTACGTGCTGTTGGTGGTACATTGTATTTAGCAGGTGCGTTAACGATGGTTTACAATTTAGTGATGACGATGAAGACGGGCGATTTATTAGCGAATGAACCAGCAGAAGCTCCAGCATTAGAAGCCGTTCCTGTTCATGAAGGTGGTCACTGGCATCGTTGGATTGAAAGAAGACCAATTCAGATGATGTTGTTTGCAACGGTGTTGATTTTAATTGGTGGATTAGTGGAGATGATTCCAACATTCATGATTAAAGAAAATATTCCAACGATTGCATCTGTGAAGCCTTATACTCCACTTGAATTACAAGGTCGTGATATTTATATCCGTGAAGGTTGTTACACTTGTCACTCGCAAATGGTGCGTCCGTTCCGTCACGAAACAGAACGTTATGGTGAATATGCTAAAGCTGGAGAGTTTGTGTATGATCATCCTTTCCAATGGGGTTCTAAGCGAACAGGTCCAGATTTATTACGTGTAGGAGGAAAATATCAAAACGTATGGCATTATCATCATATGATTGATCCTCGAACTATGTCGCCAGGTTCTATCATGCCTCCGTATGCTTTTCTTGCAGAAAATAATTTAGATACTGCTTCTACTCCAGCAAAAATCAGAGCAATGATTACGTTAGGTGTTCCTTACACAAAAGGGTATGATCAACAAGCCAATGCTGATTTGATGAAGCAAGCAAATGAAATTGCTGCTGACTTAAATAAGAGTGGTGCTCCTATCGATGCAAATAAAGAGTTAGTAGCAATGATTGCCTACTTACAACGATTAGGTGTCGACATTAAAGCAAATAAAGTTTCTGATAATTCAACTACAAAATAAGCAAGCATATGTTTAAACAATATTTAGAACAAATTACTGACGTAGGTATTTATCCTATGTTCTCTCTGCTGGTATTCTTCGTATTCTTTACTGCCTTGATTGTTTATGTGGTAAAGGCAAACAAAGAAGAGTTAAATGAAATAAGCAGGTTGCCATTAAGCAACGACGAAACCAATAACGCATAAATTGATTATCATGAAAAAACATATCATCTCTATAGGATTTATTGCAGGCCTGATGTTTATGAATACAACAGTGCATGCACAAGCGATAACAGATAGTACAACAGTAGCGAACAGTGGACAATACTTTAAAACCGTTGATCCACTATTCTACCAACCTTCTTTTTATTACCTGGCTATTTTTATTCTGATTCTCTTGATTGCCATTTTCGTTATGGCAAGAACGTTACTAGTTATTGCAAGAGGAATGGCTCCTCAAAAAGAGCAGCAGTTAAAATCAGAAACGGTAAAGCTTGTTCAGACAGAATCGTTTTGGTCTCGCTTTGATCGTAACGTTTTAACGCAAGCAGTACCCGTTGAAAAGGAAGAGGACATCATGCTTCATCATGACTATGATGGCATTCGTGAGTTAGATAATAATTTACCTCCTTGGTGGAAATGGGGTTTTTACTTCACCATTATATGGGCTGTAATTTATGTGTTTCATTTCCATGTTTTCAAAACAGGTTATAGTCAAGATCAGGAGTACATTGCTTCTGTTCAAGCTGCTGATGAAGCTCAACGAATTAGAAATGAAAAAATGGCGGACATGGTTACTGCTGAAAATGTTAAGTTCATTGCAGATGCTACTGTTTTAAGTGAAGGAAAAGAAATTTTTAATAAAAACTGTACTTCTTGTCACGGTCAAAATTTGGAAGGTAACATAGGACCCAATTTAACGGACCCTAATTGGATTCATGGTGGTGGAATAAAAAATGTTTTTAGAACAATCACGAATGGCGTTCCTTTAAAAGGAATGATCAGCTGGAAAACGCAATTAACACCTAAGAATATTCAAGCTGTTTCAAGTTATATTTTGTCAATGCAGAATTCGAATCCTGCTAATCCAAAACCAGCGCAAGGTGATGTTTGGGTAGATGACTCTGCTCCTACTGCTACTGACTCAACAGCAACTACAGTTACTACTACAGCTAACTAATAATTATAATGATGGATCCCGCTATTTACGACGAAGCCGATAGTTTTAGAGATAGTATTTCAACTATTTCTAAAGACGGTAACCGTAATTGGATTTTTCCGAAGAAACCCAAAGGTCGCTTTTATAATAAAAGGACATTATTTAGTTATTTCTTATTAGCAGTCATGTTTGTGGGTCCGTTTATTAAATTAAACGGACACCCATTCATGTTATTAAATGTTGTTGAGCGAAAATTTATTTTATTCGGAATTGCATTTTGGCCACAGGACTTTTACTTGTTCGTGTTGGCGATGCTTACGTTCGTTGTTTTTATTATTGTATTTACAGCGTTGTTTGGTCGACTATGGTGTGGTTGGGCTTGTCCGCAAACCATTTTTATGGAAATGGTCTTTCGTAAAATTGAATACTGGATTGAAGGTGATGCAGCGCAACAAAAGGCATTGAAGAATGCTCCTCCATCTCCCGAAAAATTCAGAAAGCGAATTTTAAAAGGAAGTATCTTTTTTCTGATTTCATTTATCATTGCAAATACATTTCTTGCTTACATCATTGGCATCGATGAATTAAAACAAATTGTTTTGGATGATCCATTCAATCACGTTGGTGGATTAATAGCGATTCTCGTTTTTACATTCGTCTTCTTTGCTGTGTATATGCGTTTTCGCGAGCAGGCTTGTTTAATTGTTTGTCCTTATGGAAGATTACAAGGTGTTTTGCTTGATAAAAATTCGGTGGTTATTGCGTACGATTATAAACGCGGAGAGCCAAGAGGTAAATTGCAAAAGACTGCTGAATCTAAATTTGGTGATTGCATCGATTGTCATCAATGTGTGAATGTTTGTCCTACCGGTATCGATATCCGTAATGGTACGCAGCTCGAATGTGTAAATTGTACTGCTTGTATTGATGCTTGTGATGGCATCATGGATAAAATCAAAAAGCCACAAGGTCTAATTCGTTATACAAGTGAAAATTCTATTGCTGAAGGGACGAAATTTCAAATAACAGGAAGAATAAAAGCGTATTCATTTGTGCTCTTCGTTTTGCTAACTACCCTATTGTCACTTTTAATTATGCGTTCCGATGTGGAATCTACTATACTGCGTACTCCTGGTATGATCTACCAACAACAAAATGATAGCATCTATTCGAATTTATATACCGTGAATCTGATTAACAAAACATTCGATCAGATGCCCGTTGAAATTAAATTGGTGCAACCATCAGGCTCGGTGAAATGGGTTGGCGATGGGATTACAAAATTAGACGGTCAAGGTAGCGCTGATGGAGAATTCTTTGTGATGATTAATCAAAATCAAATTGTAGATGCAAGACTGCCTATTGTATTAGAAGTAAAATCTGGCAACAAATTAATTGAAACGATCAAGACTAATTTCATTGGTCCTGTAAAAATAAAATAGCTATGAATTGGGGATATAAAATAATGTTTGTTTATGTGTTGTTTGTTGTTGGTATGTTGACATTGGTTTACAAATGCACGCAACAAAACACAGAATTAGTTGCTGATAATTATTACGATCAGGAAGTAAAATATCAGGACCGTTATAATAAAATGCAGAATGCCGCTACCGCAACTGTAGTATGTAATTCTGTTAATGACAAATCACTTGAGTTATCTTTTCCTTCTGAATTTGCTAATCGTGCCATAAAAGGCACATTGACATTTTATCGTCCTAATGATAAGCAAAAGGATTTTACAATGAACATCAAAAACGATAACGGTAAAATGCTGGTTCAGTCGGATAAATTATCGGGAGGCTACTGGCGATTGACCATTGCATGGAGTTGTGATGGAAAAGAATATTTGCAAGAAGAAAAATTGATGATGCAGTAAAATGAATTATTATCTGATCAGCGCGTTGTCGCTCGGATTTTTAGGGAGTTTTCATTGCCTTGGTATGTGCGGACCAATTGCGTTATCATTACCTGTTGTTGATGGTGATGCAAGACATTTTTATCTTGGTCGCTTGATGTACCAACTCGGTCGTGTTACGATGTATATGCTGTTGGGTGTGATAGCAGGATTAATTGGAATTAGTTTTCAATTAAAAGGATTGCAAAGTGATTTGAGTATTTTCTCTGGAATATTAATCATCCTGGTTGTATTGTTTTTAAACGATAAACTATTGAGTAAAGTCAATGGACGTTTAGTAAAAATGTCTTTTAAGATAAAATCAGTTATCGGAAATTACATCAAGAAGAAATCATTTACTGCAATGTATGTTGTAGGACTAGCAAACGGAATATTACCTTGTGGATTTGTTTACTTAGCCATGGCAGGTGCAATCAGCTATGGAGGTATAACCAATGCCGCGCTCTATATGTTATTGTTTGGATTAGGCACCCTACCATTGATGTACCTAGTGGCAGTATCTCAAAATATTTTTAGTCCTAAAGTAAAATTATCCATCAACAAACTATCTCCGTTTATTGCAATAGCCTTAGCTTTGTTTTTAATTCATCGAGGCAGTACCATGAAAAGTGGCGATGGTGATTGTTGCAAGGATGAAAGACTGAATACACATCAGATGTGTAAGTGAAAGAAACTCGATTTATTGGAGTTTTTTAGTTGGCTCAGTCGATTTTAATATTATCATCATCAAAAATAGAAACCTCAATTATTTTACCTTGATCATATACGGTTTGTTGGAGTAAGTTACCATCTTCACGAAAGGTCGACCAAATTCCATTTTTTTCACTTGGGACAAACCAATAATCTAATACCACATATTCACCAATAGCAATTAACTGCCCATTTTTATTATAGTACTTCCATTCTCCTTTTTTTCTAAATTTTGAACCCAATACACATTCCACACAGAATTTGTGATCATCAATTTCGATTTGACGACCACTACCTCTACTTGTACAATCAATAAGTTCTAATAATTCTCCTTCACATTTTAATTCACCACTCGTATAATGTTCTTTATGATACATGGCAGTTAATTTTTCAAATTAATTAAGTCTAATATGTTTTCTAATAATTGTAAGTAAAAAGAAACTATTTTAAGAGCAAATATTCTATCAACTATTCTCTACAATCTGTATCTCCTCTTCCGTTAATTCATACAGCTCATACACCATACGATCAATCTCTCGGTCGGTTTGGTCTATTTGAGCTTTGAGTTCTAGTACTTTTTTCTTGTTCTCCTCGAACAATTCCATCCACTCAAATTCATCTTTCTTGGTTAATGCTGTGCCCTTATTTGCTTTGATGGCTTTGTTGAGTTCATTGATGAATTCGGTGAAAGAGAGTTCATACCAACTTTCGAGTTTGCCTGTAAGTTTTGAAATATTATGTTGATTTACGAAGTAGTTGGTAAATCGCGATTCAATTGATTGAGATTCTTTATTTATTTCTAATGCAAATTGAACTTTGAATATAATTTCATCAGCATTTTGGGGAATTGCTGGTAAGGGAAACGGTTTGAGATAATTTGTTTTGAATCTGAAATAACCACCCCCTAATTCAGTACCTGTATTCTTCAAAAAGAACCACATTACTTTGGAATTAAGTACTCCAAGATAAAATTTATCATCTATTTTAAATTTCTCATTTTTTACAAATGAATAAATTGTTGTTGGATGATAATATACCCCATCCTTATCGTAAGTCATATTACAACCCAAAGAAATTTCTTGAGTCATAATTTTAGGATGTTGGAACTTGGTTAAATTCTTAGGATATATATAGAGAAACCAATCATCCTCTCTATCCATTTTGCCGTTTTCACGTCCTCTTATTTGAGTTTCAAAATATTTCAAATATGAATAACCTAAAGGGAAATTACTTTTAATAAAGCTTTCATTCATTGAAAGTGGTGAATCAGATTCAATAATGTATGGAAAAACAACATAATTAGTTATTTGAGGATTACAATTTCTGGATAGTTGATTACCTTTAATAAATGGCTTCACAAGTCCAGACTCTATTTCAAAATGATAATCATATTTAGAGTTATATCCTTTAATAATATTACCCTCCTTTTTTCCTTGAAAAACATAAACCTCATCCAAGCTGGTGGCTATTCCTTGAAAAATCTTATCAAAAACATCTTCAACTTTATAAGGTTGTGTATTTAGTTTTGATATGACATCAAAAACTTTCTCACTTTGCAAATCCCAATTGTTTGATGTAAGATTTTTATAGTACATATAATCCCAATCAAATTGTGTCAATAATTCTTCTGGAATTAATTTTTTAAATAACACCTTTTGCTTATTTGTTTTTGTCAGATTAATAATACAAGTATAGGTAGATGCATCATTAAAAACTAAATGGGAGCCAAAATGAATTAATGATTCCACACAAGTATTTTCTTTAAAAAACGAACGAATGCCAACACCAAAATCTGTAACTAAAAATTTATGTGGAAGAATAAAAGAAACTACACCTTTTTCATTAATTAAGTTGAAGCTCCTTTCCATGAAAATTGCGTACACATCATAATTAGCTGTGGCTGCTTTAAAAGTCTTTTCGTAATAAGTGCACATTTCTGGATAATGTTCCATTAAGCCTTGCTTTCTCACATACGGCGGATTTCCAATCACCACATCAAACCCACCTTTATTAAAAACAATCGGAAACTCTTTTTCCCAATTAAATGCTTTGTCGCCAGCTATTGCAGGATCATCAATTAATGAGTTCCCACATTTAATGTTATTGGATAAATCAGAAAGTTTTCTACCTGGCTGTGCCGTGCGTAACCATAAGGAGAGTTTAGCAATCTCAATACTTTCTTCGTTAATGTCAACACCAAAAATATTGTTCTCTAAAATTTGCAAGTCGGTATCAAATAAACGTAAAGGCGTATTGGTTAGTTCTGCTATAATATCATCCACCAACTTATGTTCTTCAATAAAAAAAGAAAGTGCCTGGTTTAAGAAGGCTCCACTTCCACATGCGGGATCACATACTTTAATAGTCAGCAACCAGTCTTTATAATTATTTAATCGTTCAAATAATTCTCTTCCTTTTTCATTCAGCTTGCCATCTGCTTTCTGATATTCAAATATGGCAATGTCCTGGTCTAATTGTAACTCCGCTTTTTTCTCAGCACATAATTTACCAAGGGTATTATCAACAATGTATTTAGTGATGTATTTAGGAGTGTAAAACACCCCGTCTTTCTTACGCTTACTTTTAGTTTTGTCTAACTGTTCCCCACGTAGCTCCGCCTCTACATCATCAATTTCATTCAAGGAATGTTCAAAAATATGTCCCAGGATATTTACATCTACATCTGTATTAAAATCGTATTTAGAAAGCACCAATAAATCATTCTTCAAAATCTCATCATCAATTTTGAGGGTTTCTAAAACATCATCCGGCGCAAACAATTCACCACCAAACTGAGGTATCACCTCACCTGTTTTCTGATAAGTATATCCTCGATACAAGTGACCAAAATATTTGTTCACCATTTCGTAGAGTGGTTGGTAATAATCATCATCGGCTTCCGCCCATTTATCTACTATGTTCACAATTGAATTAGTTCCAACTAAACCTTTATCTTCTGCAAACAATAAAAATAAAATTCGGTCTAAAAACTTCTGACTTTTCTTAAATAAGATAAGTTTATCGTGCTGCGGATTATTCTTTACCGCATTCTCGTAAAAGCTTCGTTTGAAATTAGAGTAATCCTTATAAAGCTTTTTAGAAATCTCTTCTTCGTGAAACTTCGTTTCTTGTCGAAGAAGCTTAGGTAAGTTCTTATCTAATAAACCTTCTTTGCGCAGATAGAGGTAAAAACGCTTAAAGGTTTCTTTGTCTAAATTGTATAAATCAAACTCTTCGTAATCGGTGGCATCATCAATATAAAAACGCAGCTTATGAAAATTAGAAGAGATGACATAACTACATTCTTTATGATTGTGCTTATACCCAAAGGCCTGATCCTTTACGGCATCAAGATTTTTAGTTTTATTATCTTTTAACTCAATAACCCCAACTACTTTTTCATCCTTTAATATAGCACCATCGGCTTTTTTAGCATCTGATTCATTCTTCTTCTCTGTTTCGATATTATACGGATGCTCTGGATAAACAGAGTATCCCAACACAGATCCAAATACATCTTTAATAAATCCTTCCTGGTATTGCTCTTCCTTGGCAACTCTGATATTTTTTATTTTGTCGGGCGAGTAAACGCGCTTATATTCACTAAAAGCTGCATCAATGATTTTTTCATCAATTAAGCTCAAATGCTTTTTTATAATCGCCTCTTGAAATAATGCCATTCGACTAAAATAATTAATTTTATATTAATACAAATAAAAATTTTACAGCTGATGCTTTTTATTAGCCATTAGATTTTTAATATCCCAATCAACTGTTTGAAGGTGTTCGAACTTTCGAAAAGCACATTCTTCTACATTACATAGCTTGCAAGGGAATTCTTCATTACAAGGATCTGTATGAACAAAAAATTCAACTTCTTGATTGAAGTCTTTATTGATATCAGCTTCTAAATTTTTAATTTCATTGTGCACTTGATCGAGTGCGTAATAAAATGGAAGCGTCAGATGACAATCGATATGAATAATATTCCCGAATCGCTGCATTCGTAAATTATGAATGTCTATCCAAGTTGCTTTACGATTTTTATTTAACGAGTTTACTACATTTTGTATCGTATCGAAATCGGCTTTATCCAATAAACGATCAATGGATTCTTTTGTTAGCTTGTAACCACTCATCATAATATGTACAGCTAATAAAGCAGCCAGCAATGGATCAATCCATGGTAACTTAGTTAAGTGATATAAAACTAATCCAACAATTAGTGCGATGCTGGTTATCGTATCCAAGTGAAAATGTTCTCCATCTGCAACGAGTGTAATGGAATCAAGCTCGCGCCCTTTCTTTTTAAGAAACGATCCAATGAAATACATGAATAGTCCAGTGGATGCAGTAATCATAATTCCTAGATCTACATTTTGCAAAGGCTCTGGATGGATGAAATGATTAAAGGCTTCATATAAAATGTAAACGCCCGTTCCTAAAATCAAGGCACCTTCAAATCCTACAGCGAGGTATTCAATTTTTCCATGTCCGTAAGGATGATCATGGTCTTTTAATTTTGCAGAATAATAAATACTGTAAAGCGTAAAAGAGCTGGTGGCAATATTGATAAACGATTCAAGGGCATCTGATAATAATGCATTCGATTTCGTAACGTAATATGCAACGAATTTGATGAGCATGATCAAAACAGAAAGTGCCAGCACCACAGAAATGGCATTTACTTTTGTCCTGAAATTTTTATCCTTTACTGGCATATAAATCGAATTACCGATACCGTTCCCATTATCGAAATTAAAATTAAAACTATTCTTCTGAACTTATCTTGGTTTAATTTTTCAAGAATTAATTTCCCAATATAGCTTCCAGCAAATGATATTAAAATCAACGGAAGGATATAATACAATTTATCACGAGCGATAAATTCATTTTGATAGTAGATTGCAGAACGACTAATATCAACGAATAAATCGATAAATGCAGAGGTAGCAACAAAGCAATTCTTTTCGAGATTAAAAGCTGCCATTGCTGCTCCACGAATGACTCCGCCTGTTCCAAGAAATCCGGCTAAAAATCCTGCGCTGCTCCCTCCTATTATTATGTTTTTATTAGAGGCTTCAATTGCTTGAGAAGGGAATATCAAAAAGTATAGCGCAAATAGAATGAGGAAGATTCCGATGGCTAATGAAAATAGTTCTCCCGACTGATTAGCGATTAATAATGCTCCAATGATAACTCCAATCACACTCGGAATAATAAACTTGATGGCGATTTTCATTTTGATATGCTTGCCAAACAAAATGAGTTTTGAAATATTACTAAACACATGAAAAAATGCAGTGATGCCTAATACTAGTTTCGGTTCAAAAAAGAAAGAAGCAATAGGTACGAAAAAAATCGAGGAGCCAAACCCACCTATCGTTCCAACAACCTCTGCCACTAACGCTAAAAAGTAAAATAAAACAAGCATAATTCTATTGCGAATGTACGGAAAAAAGTAGAGCTGTCCTTCGACAGCTCTAACCAAACCAGTAAACTATGGTACTATTATTCTAGTACGTTGGGATGTCTCCATCTCGAAATCAAAAGTACAGCGACGAATAACATTTTAAAATGACTTACATCATAGTAAGCGAATGACCCTTATCAATTCCAATCGACATTTTCTATTAAATTAGTATTTCCTTGATAGTCGATTAATTTTAATTGGATGATATCACCTTTTTTGAGTTGACTTCCTTTAATCACAACGCTGCTACGTTTCAAATCAAATTCGCATGGAAGGAAATTTCCATTAATGAATACATTGGCTTTTTTAACTCCTGAAATATCATCGCTGATTTTTAATAATATGTTTTTCTGTTCCTTGATGATAGGGTCTTTTTCTGATATTACTTTTATGAGTTGTGGTGCTACACTATCGCATTCTACCGAGTACCATCCCATTTTTTTAATGCTTGTTTGATAACCGTATTTCGCACTGTCTAACTTGAAGGAGGTTCCGGTCAATTCATTCTTCCAATTTCGTTCGCAAAGCCAAAAGTTAGTGCCCAGTTTTTTTTGAATCACCACCGTTGCATTCTTGATTAAAGGGACAGACGGATCACCAATTAAAAAGGTTGTTGAATCCGGAAGCGTATCGTAATCGGTTAACTCGTAACAAAGTGATTGATCTATTCCACTAGCAGGGATATTCATGAATCCATATTTAAAAGGAATGGTAAAACTTTCATTGTAATATCTGCAAATTGATTCTTTATAATCTCCTATTATTTCTTCTTGTTTAAATCCGTATAGTATGACTTGTTCAACTGTTGAATTGCCACTATAGTCAGTAACTTTAAAATATATTGTATCATTATCATCCGAAATGGTAAGTGGTTTCGAAATACAGTTTTTAAATAGTGTAGCTGTGTTGGAGGGTAGCTTGTAAAGTCTTTGCCATTCTTCTTTATCGTTTACTAATGAAGAGTAATTAATAAATGAATTTACCATTCTTGTTTCGTCGAAATTAAATCGGTCGAACTTACAATCAAATAGTGTATCGCCTTTATTTGTCATTACGTTAATGGAATAAAAGTTCATATACGAATCTCCACTATTGTCACTTCCTTTTAATTCAAAATAATAATCCCCATAATCAATGCCAGTGATTACAGTTATTAAATAATCTGAAGTTGAGATATCAGTTATTGGTTGATAAACTTTATCTAAATTGATATGGACTATTCTAATCCGTTCAATAACTGGTGCAATAGAATCTTCATAATTTAAAAATGCCAGCGGATTCAATGGCTCTTCCGAATTCAAATCACGAATTTCGAAATGTAGATGTGGCGATGAACTCGAACCAGAGTTACCGCTGAATCCTATGCAATCCCCTTTTTTGACTTTGAATCTTTTAGCATCGGGAAATTCTTCCATATCGTATGATTCGTTGGCCTTTTGAATGGAGTCAACAAAAGCATCCAACGGAGAATTGAAAGAAGATAAATGGGCATAAACGGAGGTATATCCTTCGGGATGGTTGATATAAACGACTCTTCCAAATCCTGTTGGACTCACCTTGATTCTTGAAACATATCCATCACCAATTGCGAAGATGGGCAAGCCTTCCTTTCCGTTTGTTCGGATATCGATACCCGAATGAAAATGATTGGGTCTGATTTCACAAAAATTGCCTGCCAGTGAAATCGGAATATCCACCGGCGATCTAAAATCGGGCTTGTTATTTTGTCCTAATGAAGAAAAAGTAATCCCTAAAAAGAGGCAGACCAATGAATAAAAGAAGTTATTTCGAAGCATCATACGGGCTATGAAAATAGAATAATATTTCCACTTCCTATAAATAAACGCAATTTTTTGGTTAAAACCATATATTCAATTACATTTGTTTCATTGTTCAAAATCACTGATTTATGAATTCTGTAATGGATCAAATACAAAAGTTGAAATCGCAAATAAAATTGGCGGTGGAGCAGCATCATAAATTACAGAAAGAGAATTCAAAACTGGCATCACAAAATGAACAGTTGCAGGTTGAAAAAGAAGTTGCAATTAATGAGTGTGAGGCACTAAAAGAACAGTTGAAAACAATTAAATTAGCACAGGCTTTAGCGGTACCGGAGAAAACGGAAACCCGAGAGCTTAAAATTCAAATTAACAACTACTTACGCGAAATCGACCGTTGTTTGTCGTTGTTGAACAAAGATTAAAAGGTGAGCAAAACCGTCTCTATACAGGTACAAATTGCCAATAAGTCCTACCCTCTCAAGGTGAAAGAGGATCAGGTTGAAATCTTGCAAAAAGCAGCTGCGAAGGTTGCTGAGCAACTTAAAACCTATCAATCGTCTTTCAATTTAAAGGAGCCTCAGGATATTTTGGCGATGTGTGCGTTACAACAGGCAGCAGATATTATTACTGCCAACAACAATAGAGATAAGAAAGAACAAGAGTTGGCGAGTGAGCTGACCAAGCTTTCTGAATTGGTGACTGCTTTCGGGCCTGATAATCAATAGTTCTTCGTTCTTTGATCATCACCCGAAAAGGGATAAAAAATAGTAAGAAGATCCGCATACCATTCTGGTCGCAGATTAAAATCAACATTCAAACACTTAGGAGGCATTTTGCGTTGCCGATTGCATGTCCGCAAGGAAAGCATGAATCAATGGGGTGTACTCCGACCCTATCTAATGGGTTTTAATTCTCCCAGGGTGGATGCGGAGCTTCGATAAAAAAGCAATTATTGTCGCATGACAAATCACTATATAAACAAACAAAAATTAAATTATGGAACCAATTTCTATCATACTCGCACTTGCGGGACTTGCAGTAGGCGGAGTATTAACATTTATAGTTACCAGAAAAAACAACAACGGAATTGTTGCTGCTGCAGAAGAAAAAGCACAAGCAATTATTAAAGAAGCACAGGCGAAAGGCGAATTGTATCTGAAAGATAAAACGATGGAAGCGAAAGATCGCTTTTATCAAATGAAGACAGAGCATGAGAAGCATATCACGGAAAAAGATAAAGCCATCTTAGCTGCTGAAAACAGAATCAAACAAAAAGAAACAACGCTTAATCAGCAATTAGAGCAAAACAAGAGAAAGCAAACGGAAGTTGAAACGATTCAAACAAACTTAAATGCTCAGTTAGAAGTCATCAATCGCCGTAAGGAAGAGTTAGAGAAAGCACATCAAAAGCAGGTTCATGCATTAGAGAAAATTGCAGGACTATCAGCAGAAGATGCAAAAGCACAATTAGTAGAAGCCTTAAAAGCTGAAGCTAAAACAGAAGCAATGTCGTTTATTAAGGACTCTATCGACGAAGCTAAATTAACTGCTAATAAAGAAGCGAAGCGCATCGTTATTCAAACGATTCAACGTGTGGCTACAGAGCATGCAATTGAAAACGCGGTGACTGTTTTCCATATTGATAATGATGAAGTAAAAGGCCGTGTAATCGGACGTGAAGGAAGAAATATTCGTGCATTAGAAGCAGCAACAGGAATTGAAATTATTGTGGATGATACTCCAGAAGCAATTATCCTTTCTGGTTTTGATCCGGTAAGAAGAGAGTTAGCGCGTTTAGCGTTGCATCAGTTAGTATCTGACGGACGTATTCACCCTGCGAGAATTGAAGAGGTAGTGGCGAAAGTTCGTCGTCAGTTAGACGAAGAAATTATTGAGATCGGTAAGCGTACTGCTATCGATTTAGGAATTCACGGATTAGCACCAGAGTTAATTCGTATGGTAGGTAGAATGAAATATCGTTCATCTTACGGACAAAATTTATTACAACACTCTCGCGAAGTAGCGAACCTTTGTGCATTAATGGCTGCTGAATTAGGCTTGAATGTGAAGTTAGCTAAGCGAGCAGGTTTATTACACGATATTGGTAAAGTTGCTGAAGAAGATACAGAGCTTCCACATGCTATTGCAGGTATGAAGATGGCTGAACGCAGCAAGGAAAACGCGGAAGTTATCAATGCGATTGGAGCCCATCATGATGAGATCGAAATGACAAGTATGATCTCTCCTATCGTTCAGGTTTGTGATGCTATCAGTGGTGCTCGTCCAGGTGCTCGTCGTGAAATCGTTGAGCAATACATGAAGCGATTAAAAGAAATGGAAAATCTTGCTCAAGGATATAAAGGAGTTGAAAAAGCATTTGCTATTCAAGCTGGTCGTGAGTTACGTGTGATTGTAGAAAGTGAGAAGTTAGATGATAAAGCAACAGAGCAATTATCATTTGATATCGCTAACCGCATTCAAACGGAAATGACGTATCCTGGTCAGGTAAAGGTGACTGTTATTCGTGAGACGAGAGCAGTGAATTATGCTAAGTAATTTCATAAATCAATTATTAATTAACTATATCGTAATTGGTATTGATTTCGGTATTTAATTTAATGAATGATAATTTTGATCAAGAGGCATTTTAAAACAGAATTTGCAAAAAATGTACTAACATTAGTAACTGGTACAACTATAGCGCAGTTAATTTCAATATTAGCTGCTCCTGCATTATCTCGATTTTATGATCCAACAGACTTCTCTGTTTTTGCATTATTTACCTCTACAGTAGCGATAATTTCTGTAATTGCAACTGCACGATATGAATTAGCTATTCCTTTAGAAAAAAAGGATGATGATGCTAAATCTGTTTTAGCCCTTTCAATTTTAATAAGTTTTATCGTTTCGGTATGCGCTCTGATTTTTGTGTTTTTATATCATATCTACGCAATCAGGAATAACATTGGACAATACATTGTTTGGTATTATTTAATTCCACTTATTGTTTTTTCTACAGGGGTTTATAATGCATTTAATTTTTGGTCTACTCGTATGAAAACGTATAAATTAAATTCATACGGAAGAATTGCATTAGCAGTTTTTACCTCTATTACAAGTGTTACGTTCGGATATTATCATTTCGGCCCCAAAGGATTAATCTTGGGTTTTTTTATTGGTCAAATTGTAGCAACTATTGTGATTTCTTCGCCTTACTGGAGGGGAAATAAAAATCTTTTTCAAGATGTAAATTTCAAAGGCATTAAAGAACAATTTAAAAAGCATATTTCATTTATTAAAATTAATAGTCCTCATGCTTTACTAGATTCATTACAAGACAATGGTGTTGTTTATTTAATGAGCTATTATTTTATACCTGCTGTTACAGGGTGGTATTCATTTGCATTTAGAATTTTAAAGGCTCCCGTAGGTTTGATAGGATCCGCTTTTTACCAAGTATTTTATCAAAAATTGTCGCATGCCAAAAATGAAGGAAGTGATTTAAGACCATTAGTAAAAAACATGTTTTTAAGAATGTTTATTCTTGGATTACCAGGATTTGCGATTTTGTATTTTTATAGTCCAGAATTGTTTTCATTGCTTTTTGGTGCTAAGTGGTATGAAGCAGGTGTTATTGCGAGTATTTTGACTCCATGGCTTTTTTTAAATTTTATCGTATCGCCAGTTTCGTCAATTACCTTAGTTTGTAATAAGCAGTTTCAGGGTTTTATATTTACTATTTTAGATTCATCTGTACGATTATTTGCACTTATACTAGGTGGTTTGAAGAATGATTATTTGTTGTCATTTAAAATTATTTCTTTTTCGTGCAGTTCATTGATGATAACAGCTATTTTTTGGTATTATTCAATTGCTGTTAGTAATTCAAATATTGATTATGGAAATTAACAAATATTTCAAATTAATTTACAAAATCGTTAAGTTACCTTTGTTAAAGATAACATTGGATAATTCCATGGAGGGGCGTCGAATACACAGTTCTTTTAATAAAATTCATTCTCGATATTTATTTATTAAACAAAAATCTATTGGTATTGCATTAATAAAATTGAAGGATTTTAATCATGCTGAAGATTACATTAAGTCCGTTAACGGAAAAAATTCTGCTGCATATTTTTCAAGGAAAGCTGTTAAAGCTGGATATGTTTTTAAATCTATTGATATTAATAAATTAACTAACGAGGTTTTTGAGATAAACAATTCGGTAGCATTTCGACAAGGAAAAGAAATGGATAAGTCATATAAGAATCTTAGTATTTATCCTGTTAACGAGAATAATTTGTATTTCGGTGTTTACAAAGAGGATATTCTTGTTTCCTATTTATGGGTAGTTAAATCTGGTGAGTTAGCTATTTTAAATAGATTGCTTGGTCATCATGATTTTTTGAAAGATGGTATAATGTATTTTATGATTTTATCGTATATTGAATATGAGTTAAGTGCTAAAAGTAAAACTCATTTTGTGATGTACGATACATTTTTTGGTGCAAGTGATGGATTAAAAATGTTTAAAACCCGTTGTGGTTTCAAACCTTACCGCGTAAAATGGATGCTATGATAAAACAGATAACTAATCGTTTTTATGCAGACTATTTAATGCCTTCAAGATTATTTGAATATGAACGCCTATTAAAAATGGCTATTGATAAAGGATATTTACATATTACGCTTTCTGATTATTTTGAGAAGTTATTAGCTGGTGTTGATTTGGGATATTGTTTTTTGCACCGTCATGATATTGATACTGACGTTCGCACAGCTAGAAAAATGTTTGAAATCGAAAAGAAGTTAGGTGTTAAGTCAAGTTATTATTTCCGACTCAATACGCTTGATTTTGATTTGATGAGGGAAATTAATGATTATGGTAGTGATGTGGGCTATCATTATGAAGAGCTATCGCAATTTTGTAAGGACAATAATATTTCTAATCCTTCTTTAATTAAAAGTCGTATTCAGGAAATAGAAAATATTTTTTTTGATAATTATTCTCGCATTGAAAATAAATGTGGATTTAAAATTAAATCTGTTGCATCTCATGGTGATTTTGTAAATAGGAAATTAGGAATGCCCAATCATGAATTTATGACTCGTGAGTTGATGAAGAAATGCAATATAAAATTTGAATGTTATGATGATCGTTTGTTGCAGAGTTTTAGTGTGATTCTATCTGATACTCATTATCCATTATTTTATCGTCCTTCGAATCCATTCAATGCAATTGAAGAAAGATATAAAGTAATATATTTGTTAAGCCATCCTCGTCATTGGAGTGCTTCACCTATAGAAAATACAATTGATAATATTATAAGGATAAAGGAAGGGATCAAATTTAATTTTTTTAAATAATCTTAGTTAATATGCTATTTAAAATTAAAAAATAATACAGATGATTAACTTAATTAGTATATCAATGAAAGACAGCTCATATGGTGAAAGAGATTAGTTTTACAGAGGTTTTTAATTATGAAGAGTTTATTATTTATGTCTCTAAGTTTGTATCGGGATATGAATTTGAAAGTGTCCTCTGTGATGGATTTTCAGTACCCTACATTAAGACTCAAAAAAATGGATTTTTATATACTTTTTCTTCCCCTTTCGGTTTGTATTGCCCTGTAATTTCTTTAGGTCAATTAGAAAAGGTTTTGATTGAATTTACAAAAAAAGGATTAAGTCTTGGAATTATTAACATCGGACCAGAGAGTAATTTTAGTAAAGAAGATTTGAGTATTATAGCTAAAAAAAATAATTATAAATTAATAGAAAGGTATTGTCATATATTCAAGTGCGATACAAATTTAGAAGGACTATTAGGTAAATTTAACGAAACGCGAAGAAAGCATATTAAACGCTATTTAAAATATGGGAAATTAAATGTATTCCGCACGAAAGATTCATTTTATTTTAAGGAATATTATAAGTTATATGAAGATTCAGCCAGAAGATGGGGAAGTAAAACTGTTTATTCTAAAGAAATGATAGCTGATTTATGGACTATTAATGGAGTTTATATGTGGGTTGCTGAATTGAATGGAGAAATGGTTTCAGGTATGATTTGTTTTTATCATAATGATAGTATTTTTGATTGGCTAGCTGCTTCTTATATTGATAAAGATGCCAAAAATAATTATGCTGCCGTTGCAGTTCAATATGAGGTAATTAAACAAGCACAAGAATTGGGATATCTTTACGTAAATATGGGGGCTAGTGAAGGATTACATGGAGTAAGTAATTATAAAGATTCGTGGGGAGCCAATTTAGTTCCAACTTTTACTCTATATAAACAGTCTTTTTTATATTCAGTATTAAAAGGAGTTCGCAATTTAATATTAAAAATCAAATAAAATGATGATTAAGTATTTTATAAGACAATTTAAATTATTTATTGCATCCATAAAAGCAAATATTTATGTGCAATCTAATTTCCCAACTGCTATTTTAGGTAAAAATATTGAGATATATAATTATAAAAAGTTGCAACTGGGCAAAAAAGTCTCAATTCAAAATAATGTTATTTTACATTGTGGCGGATCAAGTTGGTGTAATTATTCAGGTTCTATTTCAATAGGTTGTCAGTCTGTAATTTCTTCAAATTGCGTATTTTGGGGTTGTGGTGCAAATATTAAAATTGGAAAAAATTTCGATTGTGCACCAGGTGTTAAAATATTTGCTTCAAGAACTGCTTATGAGTTGAAAATAGAATATCCTGCTTTGAATCCTCATATATTTGAAGATGTTGTAATTGGAGATAATGTTATTTGTTTTTCAAATGTTGTTATAGGTCCAGGTGTTATTATCGGTAACGGAGCTGTAATTGGCGCCAATAGTTTGGTGTTAAGTGACGTGCCTGAAAATACAATTGTTGGAGGTAGTCCAGCAAAAATAATTAGAAAATTAAATCGATAGTTTTTTTATTATTTGATAAGTTATTTGCAAAAATTAAAGCTTGAATTAAACAAAAGATAAATTATTGATTAGAATGAATAAATTGTTAATTATAGGTTCCAATAGTATTCATGTTTATAATTACATCGAATTAATTAAAGACTATTTTGATGAAATTTTATTGATAAGCGATAAGAAAAGGGAAGGCAGTACAATTAGGACAATAGAACTTGATTTTCATTTAACAATTTCATCGCGTTTCAAAACTGTAAAGGAGATTAAAAAAGCAATAGCTGATTTTAAACCTTCTTTAATTCATATTCATCAGGCAAATTCATACGCTTATTATACTTTAAAAGCAGCTCTGTCTAGTCGCATTCCCAAAGTGCTTACAGTTTGGGGAAGTGATATTTTGGTTGCGCCGAAAAAAAGTTTTTGGTTAAAAAAAATGGTGCAATATAATCTCCGACATGCTGATGCTTTTACTTCTGATGCTGAATTTTTAGCTTCCGAAATGCAAAGAATTGTTCCCAAAATAAAACTGGATATCCTTATTGCTAATTTTGGTATAGAAACAATTGATTTAAATTGGCCGAAAGAGAATATTATATACTCCAACCGACTTCATAAAAAACTCTATAGAGTTGAAAAAGTTATTGATGCATTTAATTTATTTATAACTAATTCAAAAGATAAAAATTGGAGGCTGGTTATTGCAGCTACTGGAGAGGAAACAGACAACTTAAAAACAATGGTGGATCGTTTAGGATTGAATGATTACGTAGAATTTGTTGGCTGGGTGAACAAAGAAAAAAATGCGGAATATTATGCTAAGGCAAAAATTTTTGTTTCAATTCCTGAAAGTGATGCAACGGCCATTAGTTTACTCGAAGCAATGGCTTATGGCTGTATACCTGTTTTATCTGATTTACCTGCCAATCGCGAATGGATTAAAGATGGTGAAAATGGTGTAATTATAAATTCATTAACGGAAAATATTTTTGAGCGTGCATTAACCTTGAATTTAGATGAGGCATCTATGATTAATAAAAAAATCATAGATGATAAAGGAACGAAAAAAGTTAATAAAGAGAAGTTTATTCAATTGTACGATCAACTTTTAGATAAAATAAAATGAAGGTTTGTCATATCACTTCGGTCCATAAATGGAATGATGTTCGCATTTTTGAAAAGGAATGTGTTTCTTTAGCCAAAGAGGGTTATGTTGTTTCATTAGTATCAGTTAATGGTCACGAAGGTAAAGTCAAAGGTGTAAATGTTTATTCTGTTACTTCTCGAAAATCTGGTCGATTTTATAGAATGACTAAAACAGTTTATGATGTTTACCTCAAAGCAAAGAGTTTAAATGCAGATATCTATCATATACATGACCCTGAGTTAATTCCTGTTGCAATAAAGTTTTTCAAAAGCGGGAAAATTGTTTTTTATGACGCTCATGAAGACTTGCATTTACAAGTAAAATCAAAGCATTATATTCCAAAAATTTTTAGATCTACAATTTCCTATATTACTGAATTAGTTCTTAAAGTTTTATCAAAAAATTGCAATGCAGTTGTTGCGGCCACTCCGAGTATTTATGATTATTTTACTAAACAAGGGGCTAATTCGATTGTGCTTTTTAATTTTCCTATTATAAATGAGTTATACATTGATTTTAAAGACAATAAAAGTGATGAGTTTTCAATTTGTTATGCGGGAGGTATAATGGAGTCTAGGGGAATATTTCAGCTTTTGGATGCGATGAATGGCTCACCATGTAAATTACATCTTGCTGGTAATTATTCTCCATTGTCATTGAGATCGGAGCTGGTTTCAAAACCTTCATGGTCTAATGTAATTGAATATGGCTTCTTAAATAGGAAAGAGATTTTAGAAATGTATAAAAAATGCAATGTAGGAATTGTAACTTTGCTCCCTGCACCTAACTATATAGATGCTTATCCTGTTAAAATGTTTGAGTATATGGCTGCTGGTTTAGCAATTATTGCGTCAGATTTTCCTTTATATAAATCTATCATTGAGGATTTTAATTGTGGAATTTGTGTTGATCCTACTGATTCGAATAAAATTAAAGAAGCGATTGTATATTTATCCGAAAATCCTGATTTGGTTAAAACAATGTCTTTAAATGGACAAACATTAATTAAATCAAAATATAATTGGGATATTGAATCATTGAAACTAATAAGCCTTTATAAAAGGTTTGAAAAAGAATAATTTTGAAGAAAATGAAAATCATTACCGTTGTTGGAGCTCGTCCTCAGTTTGTGAAAGCGGCGGTAGTTAGTCGTGAGTTAAAAAAACATGCAGCGGTTACTGAGCTTATCATTCATACTGGTCAGCATCACGATGCGAATATGTCGGATGTGTTTTTCGATGAGATGGATATTCCTAAACCGGCCTTTCATTTAGGTATTCATGGTTTAGGTCATGGAGCGATGACAGGACAAATGTTAGAAGGAATTGAGCGCATTTTGGTTGATGAAAAGCCCGATTTAGTTTTAGTTTATGGAGATACCAATAGCACTTTAGCGGGTGCGTTGGCAGCTTCTAAATTATTGATTCAAGTAGCGCATGTTGAAGCAGGACTTCGTTCGTTTAATATGGCAATGCCTGAAGAACAAAATCGTATTCTTACCGATCGACTTTCATCCATGCTCTTCTGCCCTACGCAAACGGCTATTGATAATTTAACAAAGGAAGGATATCCATTTGCGAATAATAAATTAATTCTTTCTGGCGATGTGATGCAGGATGCAGCGATGTATTATGCTGAATATTCAGAGGAGAAATCGACCGTTTTCAAATCATTAAACTTACAGGACTTTGTGCTTTGCACATTACATAGAGCAGAAAACACAAATGATCTTCATCGTTTGCAATCGATTATTAATGCACTCGAAAAAATAAATACCGAACGTCAAGTGGTTTTGCCTTTGCATCCGCGAACGCAAAAAATCATGAAAGATGCAGGAATGAATACTTCGCTTACGATTATTGATCCTGTTGGCTATTTCGATATGCTTGAATTGTTAAAGCATTGCAAGTTGGTCATGACAGATAGCGGTGGATTGCAGAAGGAAGCCTTTTTCTTTCAGAAGTTTTGTATTACCCTTCGTGATGAAACAGAATGGGTAGAGTTAGTGAAAGGAGGATATAATCTATTGGCAGGTGCTGATGAAGAGAAAATTCTAAGTGCGTATACGTCGGCATTATCGGCTAACTGTGATTTCAATGTTGATTTATACGGTGGTGGAAAAGCAGCAACGCGCATCGTTAATGAATTAATATTATAGTCATGCGTTTTTTGATTTTAACTCAGTACTATCCTCCTGAAACAGGAGCGCCTCAAAACCGATTGAGTGGTTTGGCAAGAGAGTTAAAACAAATGGGACATGAGGTGGTTGTGTTAACCGCCATGCCCAATTATCCCGCAATGCAAATTCATGCTGATTATATCGGTAAGAAATATGTCTGTGATGAGTTTGAAAATATTCCTGTTCATCGTGCGTGGATTTATGTAAGTAAAAATCGTTCGGTTGTTTCAAGGTTGATGAATTACTTTTCGTTTACATTTTCATCGATGTATTACGCTTCAAAAATTAAAGGGAATTTCGATTATTTAATGGTGGAGTCCCCTCCTCTATTTCTTGGTATTAGTGCATGGTGGATTAGCAAACGCAAGAAAGCCAAGATGGTTTTTAACGTGAGCGATTTATGGCCTGAATCAGCAGAGAAATTAGGAGTGATAACGAATAAACTATTTCTTAAACTGGCTACTATCCTCGAAGAATGGCTTTATAAAAAGTCGTTTATGGTGACGGGTCAGACGCAAGGAATTGTACAAAATATTAAAAGTCGTTTTCCTGATAAAAAAGTTCATTGGCTTCCTAACGGAGTGGATGAATCGATTTTTAGTTTTAAGAAACAGGATAACGTTCGTCAGCAATTACAATTAGCGCAAGATGATTTTCTGATTATGTATGCTGGAATTATCGGACTAGCGCAAGGACTTGATGTGATTTTGGATGCTGCTATATTACTTCCTGCTGAAAGTAAAATCGTTTATTTATTATTAGGTGATGGTCCTGAGAAGAGCCGTTTAATGCAGCGCGTGAATGATGAAAACATTACCCGAGTAAAGTTTTTAGAGTTGGTGAGCAGAGAGGTGGTTCCCTCTTATGTTGATGCCGTTGATGTGGCGGTTATTCCTTTGAAGAAAATGGATTTATTTCTCGGTGCTATTCCATCGAAGATATTTGAAAACTTAGCCTTGGCAAAACCATTATTGCTTTCAGTAGATGGCGAAGCAAGACGATTGTTTATTGATGAAGGCAATGCCGGATTATTTATTGAGCCCGAAAACAGTCAGATGCTGGCTGAAAAGTCGCTCTATCTCGAAGCTAATCCGGATGTCGTAAAAACAATGGGTGCCAATGGTCAATCGTATGTTCAAAAGTTCTTCATGCGTAAGAAAATAACAGCTGATTGGGTAAGCACACTTAATTAAAAGAAGCGTATTTTTATACTGCAAATGATAACACAATTACCATCAACATCACTTAAGAAATGGCTACTGCTGATTTCAGTGTTTTGCTTTTCTTTTAATTTGTTGGTGTCGATTGTTTGTTGGGTTTTGATAGGATTGATTTCTTTATTTCTGAAAGATCATCGCTCATTAATGATCAATCAGTTTAAAAGCGAAAATTATTTATGGTTGTTACCTGCCTTGTATGTGATGCATTTGTTGGGCGTATTGTGGACGAGCAATTATTCGCAGGCTGGTTTAGACTTACAGATTAAACTTACTTTTTTATTGTTACCGATTATACTTTCCTCCTTTCAAATTGACGATGCGTTTATAAATAAAATCAGAAGGTATTTCATCGGAGGTGTTTTAGTATCCTGCATTTATTTATTGGCAATTGCGTTCAACAGCTATTTTCATTCGAGACAATTGTCGGTGTTCTTTTATTCTGAATTATCGAGCCACCTGATGCATCCTACTTACTTTAGTTTGTACTTAAATGCTGCGTTGATATTTGTATTTCATGAAATGATTTTATCCAACCACCGAAGAACCATCTGGATGGGTGCCGCATTTATGATTTTATTTTTCTCGATGATTATTTTATTGTCAGCACGAACAGCCGAAGCAACTGCCTTTATTTCGATTTTAGTAATGATTGTTTTGTATTGGAAGAAAAAAGGAAGTTATCGATTTATCTATCCCCTATTGTTTGTATTTGCTGTGTCGGCAAGTTTACAAGTATTAATGCTTAAATACAGCAATCGTTTTACGCAGGTAGAAGTGGCGGTACAAAATAATGAAGCCCCAACCACTGCGTCATACAATAGCACTACGGGTAGAGTTGAAATATGGAAAGAAGCGATTTCGTTGTTGCCGGAGTATTGGTTATTGGGGACAGGCACTGGCGATGTGAAAGATGTATTGAATCAGGAATATCATAAACATGATTTCGCATACGGCTATGAAAAATCGCTGAATGCACATAATCAATATTTACAATCGTTCTTAGCACTTGGAATAATCGGATTACTCTTGTTTGTACTGACGATTAAAATTCCTTGGATCATGCGTAACAGTTATCATCCATTACTATTGATGATGTTATTTATTTTTGCATTGAATTGTTTAACAGAATCTATGTTAGAAGCACAACGCGGCGCCATCTTCTTTGCATTAATCATTAGCCTCTTCGGTCGAAAAATAAACTCATTAGCAAATTAACCCATTAGCACATTAGTAAATTACCCCATTAGCACATTTTCAAATTAGCAAATTATCAAATTAATTATGTCCCTCATCCCCTTCGCCCCGCCTCGTATCGACGATGAAATTATTAATGAAGTTGTAGCCACTTTACGTTCTGGATGGATTACCACTGGTCCGCGAACCAAGCAGTTCGAAAAGGAACTATCTGCTTATAACGGTAATGCGGCAACGCTTTGTTTGAACTCTGCAACGGCTGGATTAGAGGTGATGTTGAAATGGTACGGAGTTAAAGAAGGCGATGAAGTTATTCTGCCTGCTTACACCTACTCTGCTACTGCAAATGTGGTGGTGCATTGCGGAGCAACACCGGTGTTGGTGGATGTGAATGCTGATGACTTCAATATAAACGTTGCGAATATCCGCAAAGCAATTACTTCAAAAACGAAAGTGATTATGCCTGTTGATATTGCTGGTTATCCTTGTGATTATTCGGCTATCATGGATCTTGTGAATGATCCGGCTATAAAATCACATTTTGTGGCTGAGGGAGAAAATCAAACTACATTAGGACGAATAATGGTGCTTTCGGATGCGGCTCACTCGTTAGGTGCGTACTACAAAGGCAAGCATACAGGTGTATGGGCGGATGCAACGGTTTATTCTTTCCACGCAGTGAAGAACTTAACCACTGCTGAAGGTGGTGCCATTGCATTGAACTTCCCTGCTCCATTTAATAACGAAGACATTTACAAATACCTCTGCATTTTCACCTTACATGGTCAGAATAAAGATGCATTGGCGAAGATGCAAAAAGGAAACTGGCGCTATGATATTATCGAAGCTGGTTACAAATGCAACATGACGGATTTGATGGCGGCCATCGGATTAATTGAGTTGAAGCGCTATGAAAATGATACGTTGTTAAAACGTAAAGCGGTTTGTGAGTACTATGCAAATCATTTTAAAAATTTCGAGTGGGCGCAATTACCTCCGCTAAAAAACGATACTGCTGAAACTTCTTATCACCTCTATCCTATTCGTATAAAAGGAATTTCTGAGGCGCAGCGCGATGCCATCATTCAAAAAATATTTGATGCGGATGTAAGTGTGAACGTGCATTTCATTCCGTTGGCAATGTTATCATTCTACAAAAACCGTGGATATGATATTGCTAATTATCCTGTGACGTATGATAATTACAGTCGTGAAATTTCCTTACCGGTATTTTATGATTTATCAGATGAAATGCTGAAACGTATTGTTGATGCAGTAACAAATGCAGTTGCTTCTACCTTATCGTAAGTATTATGGTAAAGCGATTATTTGATTTGATGATTACCATTCCAATGCTTTTATTGGTATCACCTTTTTTTCTGATAATTGCGCTCCTGATTAAATTAGGAAGTAAGGGTCCCGTGTTTTATATGCAAACGCGTGTAGGACTAAACAGTCGTGATTTCAAAATTTTTAAATTCCGCACTATGCAGATGAATGCGGATAAAGGAGGACTCTTAACAGTTGGTGGTCGTGATCCACGCGTAACGCCTATCGGATATTTTTTACGCAAGTATAAATTAGATGAGCTACCTCAATTATTAAATGTATTGTTTGGCTCCATGAGTTTGGTGGGTCCGCGGCCGGAGGTAAGAAAGTATGTTGATCTTTATAATGTAGAACAACAAAAGGTGTTATCGGTGAAGCCTGGTATTACTGATTACGCTTCTATTGAGTATTCCGAAGAAAATGAGTTGCTTGCTAAATCAAACGATCCTGAACGCACCTACATCGATGAAATAATGCCAGCAAAGCTGCTTTTAAATCAGAAGTATATTGCTGAAAAAAGTTTAACAACCGATATTAAAATTATCTGGTTGACTTTCAAAAAAATTATTTCACATTAAACAAGGCAATCATCTGCGCCAACTCTTCCACCTTATCGGTATCACCTAATTTTTGATAGGAATGCGATAAGTTTCTAACCATTCTTAAAATCATATCACGGTTAGAGCAAGGATAATAATGACTGTCTTGTGGAGTAAGCTTTAGTCGATTCACAAATACATCAATATCACTTTTGCCAAATACGGTTCCTTTGCTAAACGGATTAATATAACAAAGCACATTTTTCTTGTCTAGTTGAAAATGTTCGTCGTTACCACAATACGCCAATACAAAATGCTCTGGAAGATTAACACCATAAATTGGTAAGCCTAACATTTCCGCAATCGTTAAATATACAATCCCTAACGTTAACGGATTTCCTTTCTTGCTCTCTAATACGATATTGATAAACGAATTTTGAGGAGCATGGTAATTAGCAGTATTACCACTGAAATTATGATTCGTAAATAGAATATGATTGATAATATTGATGATCTCTAACGCAGTGAGGTTTTCATTCAACTCTAACCAGATCTCTTTTTTAATCTGCTGTAATTGCTCAAAAATGCGTGAAGTATCCATATCCGGATATTGATACCTTGCAATTAATAAGGCTCCGTTTAACAGATTATCATCGTTGGTATGAATCCACAGTTTTAAGTCTTCTAATAAATTTTCAAATTGAATACGATGCACGATGGCTTCAATGCGCTGTTGCAATACCGCATCAAATGCATGCGACCAGGCATCTTCCAAAAAAGGAATGACCTCTCTGCCAAGGCTGATTAATTTTTCTTCTATATGAGAATAAACTTCCTTATCTGAATCATCTAAAAGACTAATCAGTGCCTTTACTTCGTTGTCGTTGATGGGTGTATTCATAAATACAATTTTATGGCTTTTACAGAAGCCTTGCAATACCTGATTTTGATAATTTTCAACGGTATATTGTTAGATTAAGAACCACTCTTTATTTAGGTGAAAGCACCTAATATTCGTTTTTTTTCAAATAACATGGAACTCTTAAGAATTATTGCCGTTGAAGGACCTGTAATTTTTAATGCCATGAATAAACAAATACAGGATTTAAAGGTGCCTGCTCACTTGCAGGATAAATTCGAAGAAGAATTAAGAGTAGAAATCATTCGTCAACAGACGGAAGAAGAGCTTCGCTCTCAAACTATTTATCAGGAATTCTTCAAGCAGTTCAATCCACATTCTGTGGAATCATTCATTAAGAACTATGCTCGTCGTAAGGCCTTATATCTTACTCGTGGACAAGATTACATGAATCTTCAAGAACAGAAAGATCTGAAATATAAAATGCTTGCAGAAGAAGCGCTGTGGGCTATTCAGCAAAAGAAATTATTTAATCTACAATGCCAGTGGCGTGCTGAGCAAGTACGATTGAAAGGTGTAGAACACTCAACACAATTTTTAACGCTCGGAACCAACATTCAACATTGTCCTTATATCTCTCCTGTTAGCAAAGCTGAATTGGAGTTGTACATAAAGTTTCTAAAATCAGGTCAGGCAAATCAGGTTTTCGGATTTGATAACTGGCAGGATTACGATGCTTTTAAAGCAGAAGCTGATGATTGCTATTTCCCTGGTATCGATGGTCCTCTTGAGTCGCGCATACCATCTTGGTATAAGTTCTTTGATGAACATATGGGAACAGGATATTTATTAGGATTACCTGATACGAGAGGTGATAAAGAGCAGAAATACCGTACTGCAGCGCGCAAGCAACAGTTAAAAGAAATTAAAAATACAGAGGCAAAAAAATCGACAGATAATCGTCCGTTTTTAAGCATCTTCGATACTACTCTTGTAGAATCTTTTGTGAAGCAATTTGAAGATAAGCGCACCTTAAAATATTGCAAAGCTGTTGAAGAATTTCAATCGCAAATGGATGATAATATCGAATTAGATGATGCCTTAGAAACATTGCGCCTTGCAGGAAACAAAGTAACTATTCGTGCTAATGTTGATTGGAAAGAAGCCGTTATTGATGCTGCTCGACAATATGAATTAAGCCAGGTTGCTGATGCATTACCTTCTGTTCATCAGGAATATATTTTCCGTTTAGAAAATGGAATTAACTTCCCTCAAAGTGTGATTGATAAAAAGCGCGAAGAATATACATTTACGTTAAGCGATCTTGCTAAAAGTCAGATTTTACTTGGCCGCAAAATTTTAGGCGAAGAAGATAATATGAATTTTTAAATAAAAATTTAGTTATATGGAAAGTCCCGAGTGAAAACTCGGGACTTTTTTATTTATCATAATCATTTATTTAAATCTACTTTAATGATTGTTCTATTTTAATTAATAAAAATCACTTCGCAGCCGACTTAAACTTCTGAATCGCGTTTCTTGTAAAGTCAGATAAAACTAATTTACCACTCATCCCTGCTCTTTCAATTAATAGTTCGTCCCAGTTTTCTGTTCCTTCCCACATAATTTTTTTAAGCATGCTCATCGCTTCTGGATTGCTAGATGATAATTTGGTTGCAAGCGTATTAATAGCAGCATCCATTTCTTCAACGGTATTGTATAAGTGTGCATACAATCCTTTTTCTTTTGCCCATTCTGCCGAATGAAATGTGGTAGCATCAATGGTCATTTGTGTAAACGCTGATTTACCTACTTTGCGCTCTACTGCGGGTCCTACTACAAAAGGACCAATGCCAACAGCTAACTCACTTAACTTAACAGCAGCGCCGCTTACTGCAAAGGTATAATCAGCAGCAGAGGCTAATCCAACACCACCACCAACTGCTTTGCCTTGCACACGAGCAATAACAAATTTAGGCGCCTTGCGCATAGCGTTAATTACACCTGCAAATCCTGAAAAGAAATAAGTTCCCGTTGCATGGTCATCAATAGCAATTAATTCATCGAAAGAGGCACCAGCACAAAATGCTTTTTCTCCTTCACTTTGTAAAATAATTACACGAGCTTCATCATTCGTTCCCATCGCTTCAATAGCCGCAGCTAAATCGCGTAATACTTGTCCGGGTAATGAGTTACTCTGCGGATGAAAAAAGGTAACGTATCCTATATTGTTTTCAATGTGTGAATGCACACGTCCTGTTTCTTGCGACATAAATTTATTTTAATCTTGATTTAATTTTTTTACCATAGTTAAAATGGTTGCGATGGCAACTGTTTCACCTGTTTCATCATACACATCAACTAACCATTTTACAATTCCTTTTGCAATATCTTCTTCGGTTTTCTTTTCGGTATCTACTTTTTCTTTTACTGTTAGTTTTACTCCGATGGTCATTCCTGGATAAACAGGTTTTGTAAAACGACATTCATCTAATCCGTAGTTTAATAACACCGGACCTTTCTTCGCATCAACAAATAATCCTGCTGCTTTTGATAATACAAAATACCCGTGTGCTACTCGCTGTGTAAAGATGGTGCCCTCTAAGGAAGTTGCATCCATGTGTGCATAAAAATTATCGCCGCTCACGTTCGCAAAATTGGTAATGTCCGCTTCACTAACGGTATGCTTAGCTGTAATTAATGTTTCACCAATTTCTAATTCTTCGAAATACTTTTTAAAAGGATGAATATCTTTCTCAATTTGTTTTCCACCTCGTTGATATACTTCTGTTATATACGATAACGTAGTTGGTGATCCTTGAATAGCGGTGCGCTGTAAATAGTGGAATACTCCTCGCTTACCTCCCATTTCTTCTCCACCACCTGCTCGTCCTGGTCCGCCGTGCACTAACATTGGCATCGGTGATCCGTGACCGGTAGATTCTTTCGCACAATCGTTATTTAAAACTAAAACCCTTCCATGCATTGATGCTGCTCCTACTACAAAATCACGCGCCGTGGCATTATCAGCTGTAACAATACTGCATACTAACGAACCCTTTCCCATTTTTGCTAATTCAATCGCCTCTCCAATATTTTTGTAAGGCATAATGGTAGAAACTGGTCCGAATGGTTCGATGTTATGGCAGTCGATATTTTTAAATGGATCGCTATTGATAAATAATACTGGCGATAAAAAGGCTCCTTTATCAGTGCCATCACCAATTGGAGACATATCAGCATTTCCAAAAACAATTTCTTGTGTCTTAGCTAAGAGTTGAATTTTCTCTTTTACTTCTTGCACCTGACTCGCAGAAGCTAATGGTCCCATGCGAACACCTTCTACATTGGGGTCACCAATGCTGGTAGTTGATAATCGTTTGCTCAATGCTAATTGAACATCTTCTACTAAATTTTCAGGCACCATAATACGACGCACAGCAGTACATTTTTGTCCTGCTTTCACAGTCATTTCACGTTGAACTTCTTTAATGAAAATATCAAATTCAGGAGTGCCAGGAATTGCATCTGGTCCGAGGATACAAGAGTTCAATGAATCCGCTTCCATGTTAAACGGAACTGCCTCTTCTAAAATTCGCGGGTGCGACTTCAACATTTTTCCTGTTGAAGCAGAACCAGTAAATGTGACTACATCTTGACTCGTTACATGATCTAAAATTCCGTTAGCTGAACCACATATTAATTGCAAACTTCCTTCTGGTAAAATTCCCGAAGCAACAATTTCTTTCACGACAGCTTCTGTTAGGAAAGAGGTTACTGTTGCAGGCTTAACAATCGCAGGAACGCCCGCTAAAAAGTTCACTGCAATTTTCTCCAACATTCCCCAAACCGGAAAGTTAAATGCGTTGATATGAATAGCTACTCCTTCTTTCGGAACGCATAAATGGTGACCAATGAATGAACCGCCTTTCGATAACATCACAGGATCTCCGTCAATGCAATACGGCATATCTGGAAACTGACGACGAAGGCTTGCATACGCGAATAAGTTTCCAATTCCTCCTTCAATATCAATCCAGCTATCTACACGTGTTGCGCCCGTAGCCCAACTGATTTTATAGAAATCTTCTTTCTTAGCAGTAAGATGCATTGCTAATGCTTTTAGCATTCTTCCACGCTCGTGAAAAGTTAATTTGCGCAAGGCAGGACCACCAACTGTTCTTGCGTAGTTGGTCATCAAGGCAAAATCAAGTCCTTTCGAAGAAGCTGTTGCGTATTCGCTTCCGTTAACAGCATTATATAAAACTTGCCCGTCGCCTTCACCTGCTACCCATTTTCCGAGGGCATAATTCATTAACTTATTCATAGTTTTTTTATTTGAGTGCAAAAATACAATTTGATTTGTTTTTATTTCTGATTGACTTATGTATTTTAATCTTTTCTTTTTAGGAGCTGGATATTATTTTCCTGATAGATAATTTGAAATTGCTTATTGAGTAATTGCTGAACGCTTTGATCGCAGGAATCACTTTCGGAACTATTTTCTTTTTTCCAGACGGAAACGGTGGTGATTTTTCGTTGGAACGTTTTTTCAAAATCATTGAGATGAACACAAGGGTGATTGGATGAGGTGTAATTGCCTAATACTTTTTCAGGGTTTTTCGATTCTTTCCATACGAGTGGGAAATGTCCTTGCGTTGGCTCGTAATTATCCAATACCATAGCCTTGCTAACGGCACCCATATACGAGCACATATTGGCGTGCATCCAATTCGGACTATAATTTAGAGGCATTACCAAATTAGACGATTGAAGTTTTTTTCCTGCCTTGATGAATGAATGTGCATCATTACTTAATCCTTTTTGCGTTGGATAATGATGAAACAACATCATGGCACTAAATCCAACAGAAAAAATAGCCATTGCAATACTTTTTATTTTGGATGATTCAACGGAGGCCAACCAAAAAATCAAACAGATAAAAAAGAGTTGGATGATACGAATGGATAATATTCCACCAGAGGCTAAACTATCCGGTAAAATAAAAATCATCAGCAGCGAAACAATCATTAATAAGATAGGAAACAACTGAAACTTGATATTCTTCCGCTCGATAAATGTCCAAATTAAAGCTAAGAGAATAAAGAACGAATAAATCAGAGTCAGACCATTTTCATCATCATAATTATAAACGATAAAAATCCTTGATTCAATAATCTGTTGCAATAAATCGGTGAATGGTAAATACGATACTTCTCCTCTGTATCCATTGGCTCCACTTAGCCACACAAACAATCCGGAGAATAAAATCCACGGAAGTGAAAAAACAGATAAGAACTTAATTTCTTTCCAGAAGTCGCCATTCAATTTTTTCCAATGACTTAACGTGTATAAGCCCATTGCGATAACCGTAAATAAAAAGATCACGAGGTGAGAAAAATAAATCAGTGCCAACCAACAAAAGCCGATTAAAATATTTTTGAAATTGAAGTTGTTTCTATTGTTGATCCACCACGAAAGTGCAAAAGGGAAAAGTGCAAATGCGAGGGAATAATTAATAAATCCGAGGCAAAAAACAAAGTTGAACAAGAATGGAAAAAGCATCCAGGAGTTCAATAAACTATCCGACTGAAACGAGCGAATGAGTTTACGATATCCGAAGGCCGTTAATAGTAGAACAACTAACAACATTACTTTCTCTACCATCAAAACGGGTAAAAAGAAAGTCAATATCGACATTAAAAAATGGCCCGTCCAGTTAGGCTCTGGAAAAGCATTGAATTGCAGAAAAAAATGAGGATTAGTAATGATATCATACGATTGAGTGTCGAATAATTCACGAATTAAAACCGCATTATACAAGTGAGCAGGTCCATCGAGCGTAACAAAGGGAGTCAATAATAAAACGGGCAAAAGATGTAAAAACAGAATAATTCGGAAGCCCCATTTTTCAATAGCCGGCAGGTTGTCGTTTTTAATCATGCTGAAAAATACCAAATTATTGGGACAGCCAAATTAGATTTTTCCGAAGCATTGAATTTTAGGGATTTAAAAATATTCACAAAGGCTAAAAACTATAATTTTCCATTGACTTTTTCGATACATTTGTGATGTATGAATCAGTTTGTAGTATCGGCAAGAAAATACAGGCCAGCAACCTTTGATACCGTTGTTGGGCAGGCGCAAATCACGAATACCTTAAAAAATGCTATTCGTAATAATCATTTGGCGCAGTCGTTTTTATTCTGTGGGCCACGTGGAGTTGGAAAGACTACCTGTGCAAGGATTTTAGCAAAGACCATCAATTGTCAGTTTATCACCGATGCCAACGAGGCTTGCAACCAATGTGAGTCGTGTGTGTCGTTTAACAACGGACAATCACTAAATATTTTCGAATTAGATGCGGCGTCGAATAACTCGGTGGATGATATTCGAAATCTCGTAGAGCAAGTTCGATTCGCTCCCGCTTCTGGCAAATACAAGATTTATATTATTGATGAGGTTCACATGCTTTCATCAGCGGCTTTTAACGCTTTTTTAAAGACGTTAGAAGAACCACCATCGTATGCTATTTTCATCTTGGCTACTACGGAAAAGCATAAAATTATTCCTACTATTCTTTCACGTTGTCAGATATTTGATTTCAATAGAATTCAAGTAGAAGATATCGCTAATCACCTTGCTTACGTAGCTGGTAAAGAAGGTGTGGAAGCAGAAATGGATGCGCTACACATGATTGCTCAAAAGGCTGATGGTGCATTGCGTGATTCGCTTTCTATCTTCGATCAGATTGTCAGCTTTGCTGGGAATAAATTAACCTATAAAGATGTAATCGATAATCTGAATATTTTAGATTACGATTATTATTTCCGAGTGACGGATCATATTCTGGAAGGAAATATTCCGGCTTCTCTTTTATTATTCAATGAGATTTTATCGAGTGGTTTTGATGGGCATACGTTCATCAACGGATTAGCGGCTCACTTCCGTGATTTATTGGTTTGTCAGGATGCTTCTACCATTCAATTATTGGAAGTAAGCAATAGCACCAAAGCAAGATATAATGAGCAGTCGAAAAAGACTCCCGTACTTTTACTATTGAATTTACTGGATATCTGTAATCGTTGTGATTTAGATTATAAAGCATCCAAAAACCAACGACTCCATGTGGAGTTAGCCTTGATTAGGATGTGTTCCGCCGGTAATTCATTATCAGGCGAAAAAAAAAATCCTGAGTTAGTCACTTCTGTTCCACCAATTAGTCAGGAACAATCTGCTCCAGCAGGACCAGTTGTAACGGCTGCACCTGTGGCTCCTGTAAGTACGCCTGCACCAGTTGCTTCGGCACCTGCACCTGTAGCTGCTGCTCCTGTTGTAGAAACACCTGCTGCTCCAATTGTTGCAGCTCCTACTCCTGCTCCAATCAAGGAAAATTCTCCTGTAGAAAATAAACCGCAAGAAGAAAAAGCGGCTCCCAAGCTTGTGAAAGGTGTTGGTGGTTTGCGAGGAATTTCACTTTCGGCTATTGGTAAACCAAAGCAAGAAGAAGTGAATGACGCAGCTGTAGAAACAGTGACGGTGAACAAACAGAATGAACAAATCGACGAAGCTAAAATGCAGGAACTTTGGTTGGCATTTGCTGAGCGATTTAATATTCCCGGTGGACATCAGATATACACCACGTTAGTGATGAACAAGCCTACTTTGTTGAATCAGCAAGATCTTGAGTTGGTTATTCATAACAGGTCGCAGGAATTAGTAGTTCAAGAAGAGAAACAAGGCATATTGGAGTTCCTTCGTCAGGAGTTAAAAAATGATCATATCAACCTACAAACTCGTATCGTTGACTTAAGCGGATCGAAGGAGTTAATTACTAGTCCGAAGGAAAAATACCGGGTAATGATGCAGACCAATCCTGATATTGATGAATTAAGAATTAGACTGGGATTAGAAATCGATTATTAAGAACGAATAAAGTGTAAATTTGCAAACTGAAAAAAATAACATCAAACAAAATAAAAATTAGAAATGGAAGGCGGAAAAATCTCAATTCAAAATGGAAAGTTAGTAGTACCTGATCAACCTATCATCCCTTTTATCGAAGGTGACGGTACAGGTCCAGATATCTGGGCAGCATCAGTGCGTGTAATGGATGCAGCAGTAGAAAAGGCTTATGGCGGAAAGAAAAAAATCATCTGGAAAGAAGTTTTAGCAGGTGAAAAAGCATTTAATGCAACAGGAAACTGGTTACCAGATGAAACATTAGATGCATTTAAAGAATATTTAGTTGGAATTAAAGGACCACTTACTACGCCAGTTGGTGGTGGTATTCGTTCATTGAATGTGGCATTACGTCAGATTCTTGATTTATATGTTTGCTTACGTCCTGTACGTTGGTTTGAAGGAACACCTTCTCCAGTGAAAAATCCAGGTGCAGTTGATATGACTATCTTCCGTGAGAACACAGAAGATATTTATGCAGGAATTGAATTTGCTGCAGGCACACCTGAGAATGCAAAAGTATTAGAGTTCATTGCAAAAGAATTCCCGAAAGAGTTTAATAAAATCCGTTTTGGTACTGCAGAGAAAGCAGAAGCTTATTTAAAAACTGCAGGTGCTGATACAAGTGCTGATGCTACATCAGTAAATGTTGGTATCGGAATTAAGCCGGTAAGTAAAGTTGGTACTGAGCGTTTAGTTGGAGCTGCAATTGAATTTGCTATTCGTCACGGAAGAAAATCAGTAACCATCGTTCACAAAGGAAACATCATGAAGTTTACTGAAGGTGGCTTCCGCGATTGGGGTTATGCTTTAGCAGAAAGTAAGTATGGTGATAAGTGCTACACTTGGATGCAGTGGGAAAAAACGAAGAAAGAAAAAGGTGAAGCAGCTGCTAACGATGAGCAAAAAGCAGCATTAGCATCAGGAAAAATTTTAGTGAAAGATGCAATTGCTGATATCGCATTACAACAAGTATTAACGCGTCCTGAAGATTTTGATGTAATTGCTACATTGAACTTGAATGGTGATTATTTATCAGATGCATTAGCAGCGCAAGTTGGTGGAATCGGTATTGCACCGGGTGCAAATATCAACTACGTAACAGGTCATGCTATTTTCGAAGCGACTCACGGTACTGCTCCTAAGTATGCTAATCAAGATAAAGTAAATCCAGGATCTGTAATTTTATCTGGGGCAATGATGATGGAACATTTAGGTTGGTTAGAAGCTGCTCAGCTAATGTACAGCGGTATCGAAAAGAGCATCGCAGCTAAGCGTGTGACTTACGATTTTCATCGTTTGATGGAAGGAGCAACAATGTTAAAGTGCTCTGAGTTCGGCGACGAGATTATCAAAAACATGTAATTGTAAATGTTAAATCTTTAACAGAAACAATGGCTATTCTGGCAAGCATTATCAAAAAAGGAATCGAACTACGTCATAAAATTCGTCGTTCAGAAAAGACTCCTTTATTCTACCAGAAAAAAGAATTAAAAAAACTATTGCGTAAATCGGAGTTTACCATGTTCGGTCAGAACTACAACTTCTCCAATATGGTAAACTCTCGCAATTTTGTCAATAAATTCAGAGCTACAGTTCCTGTTCACGATTATAATTCCATCTACGCACAGTGGTGGAATAAAGCCTTGCATCATCAAGAGAATGTATGTTGGCCAGGACAAGTAAAGTACTTTGCGTTGAGCAGCGGTACGAGTGAAAGTTCGAGTAAGCATATACCTGTTACGCGTGAAATGGTAAAGGCCATACAGCGTACGAGTTTGCGTCAGATAATTTCTTTAGGTGGTTATCAGGGCTTACCAGATGATATTTTTTCGAAGGGTATTTTGATGTTAGGTGGTAGTACGCACTTGAATCAAAAAGGCTCTTATTTTGAAGGTGATTTAAGTGGAATTACAGCGAGTAAAATTCCTTTTTGGTTTCAGCATTTTTACAAGCCAGGAAAGAAAATAGCAAGTGAAACAGATTGGTCAACGAAGCTTGAAGAGATCGTTGAAACGGCTCCTACATGGGATATAGGAATTTTAGTTGGTGTCCCTGCCTGGTGTCAGTTGTTACTTGAGAAAATCATCGAGCGTTATCAGTTAAAAAATATTCATGAGTTATGGCCCAACCTCACCATTTACGTGCATGGTGGTGTTTCATTTGAGCCTTATCGCAAAAGTTTTGATTCCTTAGTTGCTAAACCATTAACGTGTATTGAGACTTATTTAGCGTCTGAAGGATTTATCGCTTATCAGGATGAGCAGGATAATCGTTCAATGAAGTTGGTGACGAATAACGGATTGTTTTTCGAGTTTGTTCCTTTCAACGAAGAGAATTTTAATGGCGATGGAGAATTAGTAAGAAAGCCAAAAACGTTGTTGATTGACGAAGTAAAATTGGATGAAGAATATGCTTTACTCCTTTCGACCTGTTCAGGTGCATGGCGTTATTTGATTGGCGATGTTGTTAAGTTTACCAATGTAGAGAAAGCAGAAATTATTATTTCTGGACGTACAAAACATTACCTTAGTTTATGTGGAGAACATTTGTCAGTTGATAATATGAACAAAGCCATTGAGATGGTTTCTGATGAATTAGATATTCGCATTAATGAGTTTACCGTTGCTGGTATTAAGCATGGAACTATGTTTGCGCATAAATGGTTTATCGGAACGGATGATAAGGTGGATGTTGTTGAATTAAAATTTTTAATTGATACGAAGCTAAAGATGCTTAACGATGATTATCGTGTTGAGCGAACTTCTGCTTTAAAAGATATTGTCATTGATGTATTACCTCATGAGGTATTTTTAAATTGGATGGAAAGCAAGGGTAAGATTGGCAATCAAAATAAATTCCCTCGTGTGATGAAAAATCATCAGTTAGAAGAGTGGGAAAAATTTGTGAGTTCTCAAATGCAAAGAAGTAACTAATCGAAAATGAAAGTTGCAGGATTTACTTTTATTCGTAATGCAGTCCGTTACGATTATCCTGTTGTAGAATCCATCACATCCCTCCTGCCCCTCGTTGATGAACTGATTGTTTGTGTCGGTGATTCTTCGGATGATACGCTCGGACTAATTGAAAATATTGGATCTCCTAAAATTAAAATCATTCATTCTGTTTGGGATGATTCCCTTCGGGAAGGCGGAAAAATACTAGCTGTCGAGACAAATAAAGCACTTGCTGCCGTTGCTAACGATGCTGATTGGTGTTTTTATTTGCAAGGAGATGAAGTGCTTCATGAAGTAGATTATGATGCTATTCGTAATGGAATGCTTCGCTATAAAGATGATTTGAAAGTAGAAGGCTTGCTATTCAACTACCGACATTTTTATGGAAGTTATCAGTATGTAGGTAATTCACGCAAATGGTATCGTCATGAGATTCGTATCGTTCGAAATAATATCGGTGTCTATTCTTATAAAGATGCTCAAGGATTTCGAATTGATAACAGAAAGTTAAATGTAAAGTCGATTAATGCTTTTATATATCATTATGGCTGGGTTAAAAATCCGAATCAGCAAACCGAAAAGCAAAAGAATTTCCATAAGCTTTGGCATAGCGATGAAACCGTGAAAAGTATGGTTCAGGCTGATGAGTACGATTATAATGCAATTGATTCCTTGGCATTGTTTGATGGCGTTCATCCTCCGGTGATGAAAAATAGAATTGCAAAGATGGACTGGGATTTTCAGTTTGATGTTTCAAAAGTTAAAACTAAGTTGAAATATCGCATACTGAATTTTCTGGAGAAAGTAACTGGTCATCGCTTTTTTGAATACAAGAATTATCGTAAAATTTAATATTTATACAATGAAATATTATAGATTATTTACTTTTATTTTAGTAATCCTTTCAGGCTTGATTTTATCTTGCTCTTCAAATTCAAATAACGAAAAGACATCATCTACTGAAACAACTGAAAATACGGATGGTGCAACATCGGGAATCATTGATCAAGCTTGCTCATTAGACCCTAATATAAAATTCTCTTATTACTTGCCGAAGTCTTTTGAAGAAGGGAAGAAGTATCCCATCTTGTTACTTTTTGATCCGCAAGGTGATGGACATTTTGCAATTAGTAAATACACAGATGCAGCTGATCAATTCGAGTATATTTTAATGTCGACGAGCGCAATTAAGAACGGCTTAGATGGTGAGACCGCAGGTCATGTAATGCAGACATTACTTGGAAGTATATCAAGTCAGTTGCCTGTCATTCCCAATCGCGTGTATGTTGGTGGATTTTCTGGCGGTGCACGATATGCTGCATTATTAGCAATGAGTGGATCAGGCATTCAAGGATTAATGATTGCTGGTGCTGGTTTCCCCATTGAAAACTGGAAGAATTTAAGTCCTTCTGTAATTATAGCAGCAGCCAACGATGGCGACATGAACCTACCTGAGATTCTTGCTTTAGATGCAATCAAGGATAAAGGTCAACGAAGCAGACTTTTAATCATGCGCGATAAAGGCATTCACGAATGGCCAGCGTTAAAGAAAATGCAAGAATCATTAGCGATCTTTACAGCTTATGCTGTTCGCGATAGTATTGAAAAAGATAAAAAGAAATTAGACGTTGTATTATCATTCTTCGACTCACTCGATAAATCCGATTACTGTGCAGCCTCTAAAATTTATAAGTCCTTGTTTTACGAAAGAATTCTAAAGACGCTAGTTTATCAAAAGGATGTCGATAAATACGGTAAAGCTTACGGTGCTATGATTCAATCAGCGGATTACTTAGCTGAGAAAAATGCTGAACAAAATCTGATAAAAGAAGAGTTGGGAATCAAGAATAATTACTATGCTGCGATGGGAGTAAAAGATACAACATGGTGGTGTAATGAAATGCAACGGTTAAATAGTAGTATTCAGACAGAGAAGAATAATTTAAAACAAGCGCAATTAATGCGTGTTCGCAACGGATTAAGTCTGATGTGTTATATGAATCTGGATAAAACCATGAAGGCTAATTCCAATCAAGATGCGCACTACCTTTCTGTTTTATACCGCTATATTGATCCAGATAATACAGAGTCATGGTTTTTAGCTGCAATTATGGAAGCTCGATTTGGAGCAAATGCTAAGGCCATTGATTATTTAAGAACAGCAGGAAACAAAGGGTTTAATCAACGTGCAAGAGTTAATCAAACCACAGAATTCAATTCCTTACTTGGAGATCCTATGTTTCAGGATGTGGTAAATAAATTACCTAATTAAGCTTTAGGAGCAGGTAGTTCAAAAGCTACTGATGAGCAATCAAATTTTCCTTTATGAGCGCCATCGCAAAAAGGACGATTTTCAGATAAATTACATCTGCAAAGTGCTACTGAGGTTCTGCCATTTAGATTAAAAACATTGCCTTCGTGGTCAACAATTTCGAAGTCTCCCTCCACTCTAATCGATCCGTTTGAATTTATTTTGATTCTTGTTTTCATAGATTATTTTTTTGGCTCTTCCAGATTTACGTAGTAAACTATCATCGAGCAAATGGAACTAACGCAGATAATACTTAGTAATACCACATAAATACTTTTGTGATAAGCATTTGATGCTAAACGATTTTGAATAATACCTATCAATGCCATTAGGTTAGCAAGACAGCGTTGTCCGAAAATGATCGACGATAAAAATGTAAATGCGAACCCATACCACGCCGTTACTTTATTGATTTTTTGAAGGTAGGCAATGATCCATGCTAAGGCTCCGAAACCAATAGATGCACTTAGCAGATTAATAGCCTTCTGCCCGGCATAGAAATAGGCTAAAAAGCCACAAATAATCAAAATGCTGCCTAACACATGTAAAAGCCTTACGTTTTTCGAATTCATAGTATAAAAGTAGATTTCAAATATATTAAAAATATTGCTAAAAAGAGGCTTAAAAATAAGGCGATAAATCGTAATAATTTAAAGGCTTTCAAAGTATATTTGCAACGCTATGGCAGCAGGACATATTGATCATAATAAAGTAACGGCAGCGGGCTTGCTCGTTACACTCGGAATCATCTTCGGTGATATTGGAACATCTCCACTTTACGTAATGAATGCAATTGTAGGTAGCAGAACGATCACCGAACAATTAGTCCTTGGTGGACTATCGTGTATCTTCTGGACCTTAACATTACAGACCACATTCAAGTATATTATTCTAACACTTCGTGCTGATAACAAAGGGGAAGGAGGAATTTTTTCTTTGTATGCGCTCGTACGCAAAATGCATGTGAAATGGCTGTTTATCCCAGCGATGATTGGCGGTGCGGCTTTACTCGCAGATGGTATTATAACGCCACCCATATCCGTCGCATCTGCCATTGAAGGATTAGAGGTTATTAATCCGAATATTGAGATCATCCCAATTGTTATATCCATCATTTTCTTTTTGTTTTTTATTCAGCAGTTCGGGACAAAATTCGTGGGAAGGTTTTTTGGACCAGTAATGTTTATCTGGTTTTTAATGTTATTCATTCTTGGCTTTAATCAGCTGGCTCAATTCCCTAGCGTTTTAAAAGCGATTAACCCAATGTATGCGTTCGATTTACTCGTTCGTTATCCGGAAGGTTTTTGGTTGTTAGGTGCTGTCTTTTTATGTACAACTGGTGCTGAAGCGCTTTATTCTGATTTGGGTCACTGCGGTCGACAAAATATTCGTGTGAGTTGGATTTTTGTGAAGGTGGCGCTATTGGTCAATTACTTCGGACAAGCAGCGTGGTTAATGCAACATGCAGGAACTGCCTTGGGAGAGTTAAAACCATTTTATGTGTTGATGCCTCGTTGGTTCTTACCTTTCGGAATTGGTATTGCAACATCAGCAGCTATCGTTGCAAGTCAGGCTTTAATCAGTGGTACTTTTACGTTGATTAACGAAGGTATGCGAATGGATTTTCTTCCTAAAGGACGAATTGAATATCCAACGGACATCAGAGGTCAATTGTATATCCCTACCGTAAATTGGTTAATGTGTTTCGGATGCATTGGCATTGTACTTTACTTCCAGGAGTCAGGTAAGATGGAAGCCGCATATGGATTAGCAATTGTACTTACGATGCTTAGTACTACTACCCTATTGGTCTATTATCTTTATCTGAAAAAGTATTCTCGTATTTTGATTTGGTTAGTGGTAGTTTTATTTACAACAATCGAATTAGCTTTTTTAATTGCTAATCTTGATAAATTCTCTCATGGCGGTTATGTAACAGTATTTATTGCAGCTGCTATTGTAGCCGTGATGTATGTATGGAGAGAGGCAAGAAAAATCAATACATCGTTAATTGAATTCGTTAAGCTTCCTGATTATTTTGATATTATTAATGATGTTAGTAAGGATGAATCTATTCCTAAATATTCGACTCACTTAGTGTATCTGACAAGTGCTTCGCATGATGATGAAGTAGAAAATAAAGTCGTTTACAGTATTCTTCAGAAGCAACCAAAGCGCGCAGATATTTATTGGTTTGTTCACTTGGATGTTTGTGATGAACCTTATCGCATGGAATATAAAGTGCGTGAATTAGTAAATGATAAAATTATTCATATCCGATTTAAATTAGGATTCCGTGTGGCACCACGAATTAATTTAATGTTCCGTCAGGTGGTTGAAGAATTGGTGAAAAACAAAGAGGTGGATTTGACAAGTCGTTATTCATCGTTGAATAAACAACATCTTATTGGCGACTTTAAATTCGTTGTAATGGAAAAGTTTTTATCGTATGAAAACACGTTGGATGTTTATACCAAAGTGATTTTAAATATGTATTTCTTCATGAAAAAACTTACGATTTCAGAAGAAAAAGCATTCGGATTAGATACAAGCAATGTGACCATTGAAAAAGTGCCGTTGATTGTATCACCTCCCAATAATTATAAGTTTACTCGTATTGATTAATCGTTTATGACGAGAGAAGAAGTTTTAGCAAGAATAAATTACCTCAGCTCAGAATTAGAGTCGCATAATTATCGTTATTACGTAGAAGCGGCTCCAATAATTTCTGATTTCGACTTCGATCAATTATTGAATGAACTTATTCAGCTGGAAAAGCAGTTTCCTGAATTTTGTTTTCCGCATAGTCCTACGCAACGTGTGGGCGGACAAATAACAAAAGAGTTTACAGCAGTCGAGCATAAATACCCAATGCTTTCGCTTGGTAATACTTATTCGGAAGAAGAGTTATTAGAGTTTGATAATCGCATCAAAAAAATAATCACTAATGAGCAAGTGCAATATGCTTGTGAATTAAAGTTTGATGGCGTTGCGATTGGAATTACGTATAGAGATGGAAAAATTTTTCAAGCAGTAACACGTGGTGATGGATTAAAAGGAGATGATATAACTGCGAATATTAAAACCATTAAATCGTTGCCATTTCATTTGCAGAATAAAAGTGATGTTGCCTACCCTGCTGAGTTTGAAGTGCGAGGTGAAGTGATTATGCCACGCAAAGTTTTCAATCGAATAAATGAAGAGCGTGTGGATATTGGAGAAGCTCCTTTTGCTAATCCTCGTAATTGCGCAGCTGGTACGGTTAAGATGCAGGATAGCTCAGAAGTGGCTAAACGTAGCTTAGATTGTTTTTTATATGCGTACTATGGTCCTAACGTTTTTAATACGCATGAATCCTCTTTGAATGCGATGAGTGAATGGGGATTCAATGTTTCTAATCACCGAATGGTTTGTAATAGTATTTCAGAAGTAATGGAATACATTCATCATTGGGATAAGGCTCGTCATGATCTTCCGTTTGATATTGATGGAATCGTAATTAAAGTAAATAATTTTAGTCAGCAAGAAGAACTTGGCTTTACCGCAAAGTCTCCACGTTGGGCAATCTCTTATAAGTTTAAAGCAGAATCAGTAGCTACCCAATTGTTAGAAGTTACCTATCAGGTTGGTCGTACGGGAGCGATTACTCCAGTTGCCAATTTGCAACCTGTATTTCTTGCGGGAACAACTGTAAAACGTGCATCACTGCACAATGCTGATCAGATTGCAAAGCTTGATTTACATCTTGGCGATTTTGTTTTTGTGGAGAAAGGTGGAGAAATTATTCCGAAGATAACAGGCGTTGATATCAGCAAGCGAAGCGAAACGGCTACCCCTGTCCGTTATATTACCCAGTGCCCGGAATGTGGATCAGAGTTAGTAAGAAAAGAAGGTGAAGCGCAGCATTATTGCTTGAATGAAGAACAATGTAAGCCGCAGATAAAGGGAAAGATTGAACATTTTACTGCTAGAAAAGCCATGAATATTGATGGACTTGGTAGTGAGACCGTAGACTTATTGGTGGAGAAAAATTTAATTCAATCGATTGCAGATATCTATGATCTGAAGAAAGAACAGTTGATGATTCTCGATCGATTTGGGGAGAAGTCGGCGCAAAATATTATTGATGGAATTGAAAAATCGAAATCGATTCCTTTTGAAAAAGTGCTCTTCGCAATTGGTATCCGCTATGTGGGTGATACAGTTGCAAAAAAGATAGCGCGACATTTTAAAACAATCGATGCGATTATTAATGCATCCGAAGAAGAGTTAATGAATGCTCCTGAGGTTGGTGAAATCATTGCAAAAAGTGTTTATCAGTTTTTCAGAAAAACATCCAACATCGAGATTATTGAAAAATTAAAAGCAGCTCAACTTCAATTTGAATTAGCGCATGATGCCTTACCTGTTTCATTAGGCAATCAATTAGAAGGGATGACATTAGTCGTAACAGGAACCTTTGAACGCCACTCGCGTGACGAATTGAAGGGACTGATAGAACAGTATGGAGGAAAGAATGGTAGTTCCGTTTCTAAGAAAACGAATTACTTATTGGCGGGTGCAGATAGTGGTCCGAGTAAAATTGAGAAGGCTGCAGCCATGGGAGTGAAAGTAATTAGTGAGGCAGATTTCGAGCAGATGATATCAAAATAAATTCTAAATTTACTTGATAGTATTAAGATGAAAAAAAACTTACGACATAAAATTGCACATGTAGTGTTTTTGAATGAATTCAGAAATAAAACACTTAAAAGCAATCTTATTCCTTTTGATCAGGCTGAAAGTATTGGAATTATATACGATTCAACAAATGAAGCCCATTACGAAATGGTGCGTAAATATGTGAAAGACTTAAGAGAAGTATTTCATAAAGATGTATTGGCGTTGGGATATTATGATCAGAAAGAATTACCTACACTGCGATTTTCAAAATTAGGTCTTGACTTTTTTACACGTAAAGATTTAAACTGGTTTTATAAGCCTATCTCTCCTATTGTTAAACGTTTTGTTGATCGTGAGTTTGATATACTAATCGACTTACACATTGGACATCACATTCCTGTTAAGTATGTGGTAGCCTCTTCTAAGGCAAAATTCAAAATCGGAAAATACGCTAAGAATGCAGAGCGATATTACAACTTTATGATAAGTGTGAATGAGCAAACGCAATTACCTGCTTTTATCGAACAGGTAAATCATTATTTAAAGCAAATTAAAAATGAAAAATCGAAATAAGTTTATTGGGACAGGTGTTGCATTAGTCACGCCTTTTAAAAATAATGGTGCTGTTGATGTAAAGGCCTTAGAAAAGTTGGTGCAGCATATTGTGAAAGGTGGTTGCGATTATTTAGTTGTGCTGGGTACGACAGGTGAAGGAGTAACATTAAATCATGAAGAAAAGCAACTAGTCATTCAAACTGTTATCAAAACAAATAAAGGTCGTTTGCCTGTTGTTTTAGGGATGGGTGGAAATAATACGCAGCAATTAGTTGAAGAAATTAAAAGCACTAATTTCAAAGGTGTCGATGCGATTTTATCAGTATCTCCTGCTTATAACAAGCCATCGCAAGCTGGAATTATTGAGCATTATAAGTCAATAGACAAGGTTTGTCAGGTGCCAGTGATATTATACAATGTTCCATCTCGAACAGGATCAAATATGCTTCCATTAACTGTACTTGAAATTGCAAAGCAGTGTAAATCGGTTATTGGAATTAAAGAAGCGAGTGGAAATGTAGAACAAGCAATGTCGATTATTGAGCATAAGTCCAAGGACTTTTTAGTGATATCAGGCGATGACGGCATTACCTTACCGTTAGTCGCTGCAGGTGCTGTTGGAGTTATTTCTGTTGTGGCTAATGCCTATCCGAAGAAGTTTTCTCAAATGGTGAATGCTGCGCTTAAGGGCGATAATAAAACTGCACAAAAGCTTTACTATCCATTCCATAGTTTTATTCCTTTATTATTTCAAGAAGGTAATCCTGCAGGAGTAAAAGCAGTTTTGGCTGAATTGAACATTATGGAAGATCAAGTGCGCTTACCATTGGTAAAAGTGAGTGCTGCATTGAAATCAAAATTAAAGTCTGCAATAAAAGGTTTATAAATAACTGTTATGCAAAAAACGATTGTCATTTTACTAATGCTATTTTCTGGAGTTGTTGCTCAAGCACAGATACAGATGAGTAATAACGCATTGGTAAATGCTGAATTTAATACTCCTATTTTCAGAGAAGATTTTGATACTGCTTCAACGGACTGGCCTACCCTATCTAATTTTAATAATCTATTTATGGTTCAGAATGGAACTTATTACATGAATAGAAAAGTGAAAGGCGAACCATATGCAATTTTGAGTTCAAAGAAGATTAATGCTTCAGCATTTCAGTTAAACGTTAGAATAAACCCAATTGAAATAGCTATTGATGGATATGTAGGTGTTTTATTTATGCTTCAGGAATCAAGTGTTGGTGGATACATTTTTGAAATTGGTCCTTTATCAAAATACAGATTACGTCAGGTGAAAAATGGATTGTATGTGAATATAACTGGAGATAGCAAGTCAAATGGATGGGTGACTTCTGAAGGATTAGTAAATTATAATCAAAACAACATCATCACGATAGCTTGTCAAGATAGAAGTTATGATCTAATGATTAATTCTAAGCGATTATTATCATTTAATGATATTGAATATAAGGAAGGTAGTTTCGGAATTTTAATTGGGCCTGAAACGAAATTATCGATTGATAATATAGTTGTTACACAAACAGAAAAAAGTAATCAAGCAGTTATCAATAATAATAGTATTATTACTGAGACTAGTGCTGCGGTCAATGTTGAAATAGCAAAATTGAAAGCCACTATAGAAAAATTGCAAAATGATAATGATGAATTAGCATTGGTAGTTGAAACAATGAAGGCGAAGGGCTATACATCACCAGATGATTTTGAGTCGAAATATGTTTCATCAGTAGCTGCCAATAATTCATTAAAGCTAAAGTATGATTCGTTAGTCAATGAGTATTTGTTTGTCTATGGTAAATATGATTCGTTGAAAAGTGTTCAGTCTATACCTCCACCTGCAGATCTTGAAATTGATTCTTTAATGTTAGAATTAGATGATTTAAAACAAAAAAATCAAGAGCTGGAAAAAGAAAATGCTGTTCTTAGTAGAAAAGTAAGAAAATTATCGGCCGGTTCTTCAAATAAATAAAATATGTCAGTACATCAGGAAATAAAAAAAGTAACTACGCATACGCTAACTGAATTAAAGCGAAAGGGCGAGAAAATAGCGATGCTTACAGCCTACGATTATAGTATGGCAAAAATAGTTGATGCCTCTGGTATTGATGTAATTTTAGTAGGTGATTCAGCGAGTAATGTAATGGCAGGACATGAAACTACGCTACCTATTACATTAGATCAGATGATTTATCATGCGGCAAGTGTGGTGAGAGCTGTTAATCGTGCGTTGGTAATTGTTGATTTACCTTTCGGTTCTTATCAGGGTAATTCGAAAGAAGCGCTGAATTCTGCTATTCGCATTATGAAAGAAACAGGTGCTCATGCAGTGAAGTTAGAAGGTGGAAGAGAAATTAAAGAAGCAATTGAACGTATTCTAACGGCAGGGATACCCGTAATGGGACATTTAGGATTAACTCCTCAGTCTATTTATAAATTCGGAACTTATGTAGTGCGTGCAAAGGAAGAACAAGAAGCGCAACGATTGAGAGAAGATGCGAAGATGTTGGAAGATATTGGATGTTTTTCCCTTGTGCTTGAAAAAATTCCTGCTCAGTTGGCAACAGAAGTTTCGTCTTCACTTAAAATCCCTACGATTGGTATTGGTGCAGGTAACGGTACCGATGGACAGGTACTAGTACTACACGATATGCTTGGATTAAACCAAGGATTTAATCCACGATTTTTACGTCGCTACTTGAATCTTTTTGATGAAATTAAGGGTGCCACGGAACAGTATATTACTGATGTGAAGGCAAAGGATTTTCCTAATGAAAAGGAGCAATACTAAATGATTGAAGTTATTTACGAGGATAATCATCTGATTGTAGTCAATAAGAAATCAGGTGATATTGTTCAAGGCGATAAGACTGGAGATGTTCCTTTAAGCGACAAGGTGAAAGCCTATATCAAAGAAAAGTATAATAAGCCAGGCGAAGTTTTTTTAGGTGTTGTTCATCGTATAGACCGTCCCGTTAGTGGGGTTGTAATTTTTGCACGGACAAGCAAGGCGCTTGCACGTATGAATGCGATGTTTCAAAGTAAGGAAATTCAAAAAACGTATTGGGCAGTAGTTAAGAATAAGCCAATGCATACGCAGGAGTTGGTTGTTCGCTATTTGACTAAGAATGAAAAGCAGAACAAAAGTTATTGCAGTAAGGTAGCCAAAGAGGGAACTTTAAAAAGTGAACTGACTTACACCCTACTCGCTTCATCCGATAATTATCATTTGTTAGAGATCAATCCACATACGGGGCGACATCATCAAATCAGAACTATGTTAGCCGATATTGGTTGTCCAATTAAAGGCGATTTGAAATATGGATTTAATCGTAGTAATCCCGATGGTTCTATTCACTTACATGCTAGAGCTGTGAAGTTTGAACATCCAGTAACAAAAGAACCTGTTTTTATAACGGCCAATCCACCGAAGGATGCGGTATGGGATTATTTTGATAATGTGCTCGCGAGGCTTCGCGATGGGTTAATGTGCTAATTTGCTAATTTGCTAATTTGTTAATGTGCTAATGTGCTAATTTGCTAATTTGATAATTTGAAAATTTGATAATAGTCTAATATGCTAATGTGCTTCACTTCCCGAAGTGCTGGGGCTTTTGGAGGGGACGAAGGATCTGTTAATTTGAAGGAGAAGAATTAATCGGCAAAGAATTTCTTTAGTGGTAAAATTGCTTTAAATCATCAATTTCTGAAATTTTACAATTAACAATTTACATAAGCCGAATGAGTGTATGCACTCATTTTTTATTGATAATTCAGTTAACTTAAATATAATAATAAAAAACTTGCTTCGCTTTTATTTTTTTCGGTAATTACGTTGGATTTAGGATTCTAACCCTTAAATCACTTACTATATAGTATATTTTAAATCGACAATTGTTTTCAATTTGACTAAGATCTTATTGTAACTAATCAAACTTGTTATAACCAAACCTAAATAAATAAAATGAAAAAACAATCTACAAGTCTTGGACAGAAATTCAGGAATTTGTTCGCACAAGAAATGCGTTCAAATACTGATTCAGCTACTACTCTGTTTGCTGATGAAAAAACGTCCTTTAAAAACAAACTGGCAAAGCGCATGATCATGGGTGCAGTAGCGATGGCTATTTCACTTGGCGCATCTACCCTTGCAAATGCTTCAGTCCTAAAATTGAGTAAAAATCAACCTCTTGGTACTGCAAAAATTCAGAATCCTATAATAAACAATGTAGGCACAGACACTACAGTGGCAACTAGTTGCAATTCGTATACGTGGGCCTTTGACGGTAACACGTACACGCAAAGTGGATTTTACACGAGCACGGTTGGTGCAATAACCAATGTCCTCAACCTTACCATTCAAAATGCCTATCCTCTCAGTGGGCAAATTCCTAACCCTGCGGTCTTCCCTGGTGGCGGATCATCGGGCAACGTCATCGGTTCAAGTATACGTCGTGTGCAATGTTTATATGATGCATCCAATTGGACGGGGCAAGGGGTAACAGGTCCAATAAAAATCACAAAACTTGATTTGAGAGCTTTAACTGCAGTTGCGCAAAGCCGTACTTATTCGAGTGTAGAAATCCATCTTCAACAAGCAAATGTGGATTATCTTACTCCAAGCACTACATTTGCCAATAACCGTACATCAGCATTAGGCACTCCTAATTATTCTGGATCTTTAACTGTAAATGCAGGTGACTCCGGGGCTTTTTTGGTTCAAATACCATTGACGGTTCCTTTCACATATAACCCAAATCTAGGAGACTTATTAGTTGAAATTGTGCTCCTTTCTGCACCTTCCCCATTATCAGCTACAACTATTGACTGTGGCTTCAATGCTGCATCGCACAAGTGTAATACAGTTCGTTCACCAGGAAGCACAACAGCATTGACCGGAACAATTTCAGCTTTTGCACCAATACTTCGCACCGCTTATATACCTATTAGTGTTAGTGCGTCATCTTGTGGAGCATACAATTGGAACTTCAACGGACAAACGTATACGCAATCAGGTAGCTACACGCATGTGAATACATGTGGAGATACACTTACGCTCAACCTAACTATAAAACCATCAAGCACTTCAACCACTACAGAAAGTGCTATTGGTAGTTACACTTGGAATGGAAATACTTATACAACAAGTGGAACTTATACATGGACAGGCACTAATTCAGTTGGATGTGATTCTGTAGCTACGCTCAATTTAACTATTTTAAGCAATTGCATTCCAACATCATCAACTGAAACAATTACTGCATGTAACAGTTATGCATGGAATGGAACATCCTATACGGCATCCGGAACATATACTTGGACAGGTACGAATGCAGCAGGTTGTGATTCGGTGGTAACGTTGAATTTGACAATCACTCCACAACCGGCACAACCAGCATTAGCTTGTTATGAAACAGCATCGTTCAATACAACAACTTGTACTTGGGATGTAACAGGTACGCAACCATCTCAACCAACACTTGCATGTTATGAAACAGCATCGTTCAATACAACTACTTGTACTTGGGATGTAACAGGAAGTCAACCTACGCAACCAACACTTGCTTGTTATGAGTCGGCGAACTTTAATACAACAACTTGTTCTTGGGATGTAACGGGTTCACAACCTTCACAACCAAGTTTAGCTTGTTATGAAACTGCAACATTCAATACAACTACTTGTACTTGGGAT
>CAINEC010000161.1 GCA_903847585.1 uncultured Bacteroidota bacterium | reverse complement strand
TCTGGGACTAATTTATTGTTCAATTTACAATCTTCGAATTTCGGTGGTGTGAATGTTACAGGATCTAATGCAATCACAGGTTATAGTAGTCCTTTATTGTTTGATAACGGTAATGGATATGAGTTGTTAGTTGGAAGTGAATCAGGAGCTGTTTTTCATTATCAGAATATTGATAATAATCTAACGGGTAATTTTGTCTTAGCAGATTCATTGTATGAGAATATTTTCGAGCCCAAAAGAGTTACTGTTTCTATGACTGATTATAACCTTGATGGTAAAAAAGATTTAATGCTTGGTAATGGCGCTGGAGGAATTAGAGGATATTTAGGTCAATTGAATAATGCGATTTCAGAAAATCAAAATGTTGAATTATTATTTGAAGTTTCACCAAATCCATTAATAAATGAAACTGTATTAGCTTTGAAGTTTTCTTCTGAAGTAATTAATGCAAAATTAAAAATGACAGATGTGGTTGGTAATGTTATTTTCGATTCAACAATAAATCAACAATATTTAAATTTGGATCTGAGTAAAGTAATATCAGGGACATATCTTCTTTCAGTAAGTCAGAATGGAAGGGTGTTCTCAAAAAAAATAATCAAGCTATGAATTTAGGGAAAAAGTTATTTTATCTTTTTTGTTGCATTCCTTTTTTAGGAACCGCACAAGCGCAAACATTCTTTCGTGATACACTCGTACATGTGAACGATGTAAATAATCAGCAATTATACAATGCATGGGGTGGAGGATTGAATAGTGCAGTGTTTGCAGAAATGGATTTAAATAATGATGGAGTGATGGATTTGGTTGCTTACAGTTCTAGTAACAACAGGGTGGTTCCGATGATAAATAAAGGAATTTATAAAAAGTCATCTTATGTATATGCTCCTGAATATGTTTCAAAATTTCCTTCTGATCTTGATGGCTGGATAAAATCATTTGATTATGATAATGATGGTGACATGGATTTGTTTACTTATTATAATGCAAGTATTCGTTGTTACCGAAATGACATTAATGGTGGTCAGGGTTTGCAGTTTGCTTTAGTTGTACCGCAGCTATATACGCATTACGGAACATTTCCAACCAATATTTATTGCTCACGTGTTAATATGCCTGCATTATCGGATGTCGATAATGATGGTGATATGGACGTACTTGCATTTTCGATTAGCGGAAATTGGGTAGAGCATCATATAAATTACTCAATGGATTCTTTAGGTAATCCTAATGGGTTTTTAATGTATAATATTCCGCAGTGTTGGGGTTATTTTGCATTGAAAGGTACCTATAACACTGCAGACTTACCACCAATCCCCGCTTGTCCGTTATTGCCAGCAAATCCAATCATCAATGACGCAGGTTTTTTACAAAAGAAACATGCTGGATCTGTTTTATGTGCATTTGATTCGGATGGTGATGGCGATAAAGATATTCTGAATGGAGATGTGTTATCACCAAATGTTCTTTACCTCGAGAATTGTGGGAATCCTGATTCGGCTTACATGTGCTCACAAGATTCTGCATTTCCAAGTTATAATATTCCCGCGATTATGCTGGATGTTGCAGCACCGTTTTATTTTGATGGAGATAATGATGGAAACAAGGATTTAATAGTTTCTAATTTTTTTGATACAGGAGAAGATTATAAAAATGTCATGTTGTATAATAATACAACCAACAATCAAACTAATGTATTTAATTATACTACTAATGAATGGCTCGTGAATCAAATGGTTGAAGTTGGTACGGGCGCTCATCCTTCATTTTTTGATGTTAATGCAGATGGTAAAAAAGATTTATTAGTAGCAAATGAATACCGTTCAGATGCAGGTATTTTAAAAAGTAAAATTGCTTATTACGTTAACATATCATCAGGAAGTGATTTCAGATTTCAATTTGTTACTGCTGATTTTGATTCAATATCATTAACAGGAATAATTGGTACAGCGTTAACATTTGGCGATGTGGATGGGGATAGTGATGAGGATATGATAGTAGGAGATGCAAGTGGTAATATTCATTTATTTACAAATAATGCATCGGCAGGCTTTCCCGCTAATTTTGTTCTCACAACTCCAAATTATCTAGGTATAAACATAGGCAGTAATGCTACACCTCAATTAGTCGATGTGGATAGAGATGGACAAATAGATTTATTGATTGGAGAGCGTAATGGGAATATCAATTATTATCGAAACAATGGCAACTTTACATTTTCATTTATAACTCCAAATTTTGGAGGAGTTAATGTTAAAAAAGTAAATTCATTCGCGGGTTTTAGTGTTCCTTATTTGTTTGATAACGGTAATGGCTATGAGTTGTTAGTTGGATCACTTAGTGGATATTTATATCACTACAATAATATCGATGGAAATCTAAATGGAAATTTTAATTTAGTCGATAGTATGTTTCAAAATATATATGAGCCTCAGCGTTGTTTTCCTGCTGCTTCAGATGTTGATGGTGATGGTAAATATGATTTACTAGTTGGTAATGCTTGTGGTGGTGTGGTTTTATATTCTCAAAATAGTGTTTTATCATTACAGGGTAATACTGCTGATGCTGATTTGATTTTTAATTTATATCCTAATCCTGCAAATGATGAGATCAAATTAGAAATCAGTAATTTTAATGCTAATGAGGAAAATCGCTTGGTAATTATGGATTTAGAAGGAAGAACAGTATATAATGACTTAATCACGACAAATATCAGTACTATCAATTTGAAAAGTCTGAGAGCTGGTGTTTACATTTGTAATATTGTTGGGAAGAGTCGTTCAATCAACAAAAAAATAATCAAGTTATGAAGTCATATAAGTTATTTTTGATTGCTATGTTATTCATCACGTCTTGTAATAGTTGCAAGGAAGATGATTGTAAAGCTGGTTCTGGTGGTGGACTTACTGTCGCTGCAAAAATGATTCATCATATCCGTGAGATAAAGGGCTGCACTGTTTATGTGAAATTTAATACGCAGGATTTTCCTGGAGAAGCCGCATCTAATTATGATATGACATTTAAGGCAAATGATACAACGAGCATTGCATATTTAAGTGGGTTGAATTGTGGAGATTATTACATATATGCAGTTGGAATAGACAGTTTGCTTACTCCGCCAAATAATGTTGTAAAAGGTGGAATTCCATTTAGTACTTCTCAAAAAGAAGGGACTCAAAGTATAAATCTATATGTTACAGAAGGTGATTAATAAATTAGCTCATAGTTATTGTTTAGTCGCAATATTATTTTTTGCATCATGTCGATATGATGTATATGAAGCACCTGTTGTTACTAATTATCCTGATGATGTTGATGCGATAATAACTGGAAAGTGCGCAACTGCTGGTTGTCATAATGATGTTAGTAGTGTTGGTGCAGCTGGATTGGATTTATCGACCTGGGAAGCTTGTTATAAAGGAACTAATAATGGAGCAATCGTAATTCCGCGTCGATCTGATTTTAGTACGATGCTCTATTTTACCAATACTGATAGCACTAAAGGATTAGTTGTACAACCAACGATGCCAATCAATGGAATACCATTGTCGGCTGCTGAATATCAAACGTTGAAAGCATGGATTGATGCAGGAGGAAAGTCGAAGAGTGGTGAAGAAATGTTTCCAATTGATGCGAATCGTAAGAAGTATTATGTGACCAATCAAGGTTGTGATGTAGTATCAGTATTTGATGCAAAAAAAGAGGTGGTTATGTCGATGGTTGATGTGGGACAAAATGCTGGAGCTACTCCTCCAGAATCGCCACATAATATTAAAGTGACACCTGATGGAAATTATTGGGTTACGGTTTATCTTAACTCGGATGTTGTTCAGTTATACAGTACCGTTAGTGATCAGTTAGTTAAAACAATTCCAATTGGAAATGGCATAGCGGGCGGGTGGAATACTATTAGTATTTCTAAAAACTCAAAGTTTGGATATGCTGTAGATTATAATGGAGGGCGCGTTGCAATTGTTGATTTTGATAATAACTCTTCACAGACAATTGGTCCATTTCCAAGTACAGGTGCAACAATAAATTTACATGGTTCGGCATTGAATGCTACTGATGATACGTTATATGTTACTTATCAGGAGTCAAGTAAGCTTGTAAAAAT
>CAINEC010000160.1 GCA_903847585.1 uncultured Bacteroidota bacterium | reverse complement strand
TTCTAATAATCCATTTAACTTACCTTCTTCATCTTGATACACCATCACGATGACCATCAAGCCACCAATGGTAGTATTACGAATAATCAATCCGCGCATCATTCCTTCTCGCTTGCGGATATTCATAAACGGCATTTCATTTTCAACGCAATATTTGCGGACGCTTAAACGAATATCGTTAGAAGGATCAGCTTGCAAATAACATTGACTAATGTCTAGTACTTTATCAAACTTACCAGGAATATGAAAACCTAATCCTGGTTCAAATGCGGGCTCATCAACATTCATCTCTTCGCGTGTGAGCCATTTTCTATCAGCAAAACTATAATCGAGTTTATTGCGATAAAAAACTTGCTCTGCACTACCAATGATGGGAAGAATATTAGGGTTTTCTAATTTACCGATGCGCGTCATGGCATCTTCCACTTGCTTTTGCTTAAACTGCAATTGCATAGAATAAGAAAAGTGTTGCCACTTACAACCGCCGCAGGTTCCAAAATGATGACAAACGGGAGTAGTTCTTTCCTTTGATGGTTGAACAATGGAATGAACACTTCCTTCAAAAAAGGATTTATGCTTTTTACGAATTTTTACATTGACAATATCGCCGGGAACTGCCTTATCAATAAAGATAACGACACCGTCATTTTTACAAACTGCTTTCCCTTCATCGGCAATATCGATTACCTCTAAATTTTCAATAATATCTCCTGGATTCATGGTATTTTTTTACGGAGATAAAAATAGGTAACTTTGAGCTGCCTTTACACCAAATAAATGAAAAAACTTTCGCTGTTAATTCTTTTGATTTTAGCAAGCAACTTTGCTTTTTCATTGCATATTGCGGGTGGCGACTTAACAACGAAGTACTTAGGCAATAATAATTTTGAAGTTGACTTAGTCCTTTACCGTGATTGTTCAAATCCACAGGGGTCACCGTTTGATCAGGATATCACCATCGGTATTTTTAATGCGGATGATAATACGCTATTTGATACCATTCATCTAGACTTAGGTACAATTCAAGCGCTTTCATATTCGGGTCCTGGATGTGTTGCCCCACCTTCAGTATGTATGCAGGCTGGAACTTACAAGCGAATAGTTCAATTACCCAACCGATCATTAGGCTATTATTTAGTTTGGGAGCGATGCTGTCGAAATACAACAGTGGTTAATATTCAAAATCCCAGTCAGGCAGGATTGGCTTTTTATTGCTCAATACCAGACCCTGCACTACAAAGTTCTAGTCCGGAATTTACTGTGCCACCACTACCCTACGTATGTGCGCAATCATACTTTAAACTACCCTTTACTGCCGTAGATGCTGATGGAGACTCATTGGTTTACACTTTTACTTCGCCTCTTGAAGGAGGACATACTTCCGCTGGTACTCCGAATCCATTTAGTCCTTCGGCAGGAAATCAGATTCCACAGCCCGTTCCATACACATCTTGTACATGGCAGCCGCCCTATTCCCTCAATGGTATTTGCGGAACTACGATGCCGTTAGTTATTAATCGACAAACCGGATTAGCAGAAGGACAAACAGACGGAACAGGACTATATGCGATGGCCGTAAGTGTTAAAGAGTATCGCAATGGCGTTCAGATTGGCGAGATTCGTCGTGAAATTGAAATTACTGCAATACCTTGTAGTGGAAACACTGCTCCGAATTTATCAGCTAATGTGATTGATAAAAATTACGAGTTGTATGCGGGCGATAATTTATGT
>CAINEC010000159.1 GCA_903847585.1 uncultured Bacteroidota bacterium | reverse complement strand
GATGCGGAGTGGACTACATTGGAAAATTTCCTTGGAGGCAGTTCCGTAGCCGGCGGAAAAATGAAGGCGGTATCCTCGTTGTGGACAGCCCCCAACACCGGAGCCACCAACAGCAGTGGCTTCACAGGCTTGCCGGGCGGCAACCGCGACGGCAATGGTACGTTCTTCTTCATTGGCTTCTTCGGTTACTGGTGGTCTTCTACCCAGGCCTCTTCACCAGATGCCTGGTACCGCGTCCTGAGTTACGTCAACGCAAATAGCTACCGGGACCTCATCACTAAGACCTACGGGTTCTCGGTGCGTTGCGTGAGGGATTAGTAACGGGCTTGCCTCTGACAACCTGAGCAGATGCGAATGTAAATGGGAGTATGACTCTGCTGGTATTAAGTTTACAGATTAGTTATATAATTCTGCTATAAGTTTAATGTGCATTTTAGTCATCTTTTTACCCACTTTTCTATTCTAAAATCAAGGCTTGATTAAACTTAATTCGCATAATTCTAGCATAGCAAATTAAATGCAGTTTGCGCTATTTCCCTGGACTTTGCCAAAATGTGATATTTTTTGCCAATATTTTGAACTGCTCTAGAGGGAGGAGATGAATAGTACATTCCCCCAACATTTTGTTTTAATCATTTACTTGATGCGCATTTTTGATGAGTCTTACGTTAGCGTTAATTGTGGCTGTAGCTCATTTTGATATGTGCTTTTTTTAATTAGTTTTGTATGGAGCTATTACACGATAGTATATTATTTCACATTACTTTCCGATACAAAATGTAACTAACCCAATGAAATACTTTATTTACAATGGTTTACAAAAATACGACACTTTCGAGGTACAAATAAGGTACAAATAGTGTAGTTATTTCATTTTTTTAATTTTAAAAATATATGTTTATTTGCAAAAAAAAAACATATGAAAGCTATATTAAAATTTAATTTGGTGGTTCTATTATTTCTACTAGTTTTTAGTTGCAATAATTCGAAAAAAGAAAATGGAATTGAAAAGAAACAATGGAAAGAATGCAAATCAGTTGAAGAGGGTAAAGAACTTGTCGATTACAAATTTACAGAAATCGTGAATAACTATAATGAGCTTTGTGGACTCGCAAGAAATGAAAACACAAAAGAAAAATTCAAAAATTTTATTAGAGATATTGAAGAGTTACATTATTGTTGTAATATTTTGGGTTATGGAACTGCTTTAAACCAATTGTCAACAGAAGACCAAAATACAGTGATAAATTACGCTTTATCTAAAATCGAATCACATTCAGGATTAAATTCTTTGCTAAAAAATGGTTCAATTGAATGTTGGTAGTATTCAAAATTAACTGTGTTTTGCTTTTTTTAAAATACTTTCGATAACATTCAGTTGTTCGGTTGTAAGCTGTTTGATTGTTTCCTGACTTAATACAGTTCCATTTATTTGAATGTAGTTATTTTGATTTTGTATTAAAGTATTATTTGGGGTTTGCCCATTATTTATAAAGCCCATTAAATTGAAATAAAGTTTTGCCGCTTGAATATCACCGTTAACTGCAAAATGAAATACCCTTGCAAGTACTTTTGATGTCAAAAATTTAAACTGTTCTATTTGCCCCAAGTATTGAGGGTGGTTTATGTACTCTTTTAAATGTTTATGAATAGTTTGTCTGCTCAACTCTGTTTTTTCTGCTATTTCTGTTTTTGCTGGCATTCGCTCATATTGCTGAATAAAATTTGAAATTGCATTTGTTATTTTAATATGGTTGCTTTCCCAAAGTTGGTTTTTTGTTGTATCACCTGTAATAAGTTCAATTTTATCGTAATACTTATCCCTTTCAATTCCCTTTAGATTGTTAAAATTCTTTGTTAAAGTTTCCATTAAAAGGCTGTTTTCTATTTCATCTAACTGTTCAATGTCAACAGGTGTAATCCGTTCAAGGGAAAGTATTTTATTAATTTTAATTTCTGTTTTTGTAAACTTTTGTAAATTGTTATTGGCTTTCATATCAATTTAAATTAGTAGTTAAAATTTGTTTTAGTTCCTGTAATCGGTGGAGGAATGGCAAAAAAGTGTTTTTTCCATTATACGCTTTAACTGTGGCAAAGTGGCTTTTAATGAATAAGGAACAGTTTGTTATTGTGCTGCATTGGTTCAAAATTACGGGCTGGGTTGGCAATGCTATTCCTGTAAAGTAATTTTCAAGTTCAGTAATATCCTGTTCCCAACTTTCAGGCTTGCTGAAATAGCAAACAGGTTCAGGTCGTTTAATTGGTTTCACCTCAACTATTGGTTGAACAGTTGGCGGTGTTTCTAATGGTTCGGGATCGGGTAGGGCAAAGGCTTTGTAATCATATTTTATTAAATAGTCGGCAAGGTCAAACCCTTGTTTCTTTTCGGTTTCGGTGGCTTTGCGTTCCAATAAATCAGAAACAGTGAAATTTGCAAGGCGTGAAAGTTCTTTTGCTTTGTTGCTCCATTTCTCAAACCCGTTGAGGTCGGGAAACAGTGTAACAGTTCGCCCCTTTAAAATACTACACTTTTCAGCGTTCAGGTTGGTAAGGCTGCCAACGGCAACCCAAATAAATTGAGGTAAATATACGCTGGCAATTACGGCTGTTTTTTCGCTTTCAACTATGGCAACGGGTTTTGTTGTATCAATTAGTAAGTGTTCACCAAACAAACATTGCCTTAACTCAAATTCAGGCTGTTTAAGCAATGAATGTACCCAGTTAATATGATTGAAAGGCTCTTTTACTCTTTTGCCTGTGGTGGGGCTGTAAAGCATTATTTTACCCGTTCTTACTTTGCCCTTTGTATCTATTTGCCAAAATACTGTTGCACCGTTCCAATGTTTAGAGGTGGCAATAAAATAACGGCTTATTAGTTGGTTGGCAACCGCAACACCGAATAAGTTAATAAGGAACTGTACAAAGTGGTTTGTTTCGTGTGCTTTCAGGCTGGCTTTAAATACATCTTTGGGAATAAATGAAACAGGCTTTGGTGGAGGATTTAATATTCGGGGCTTGTATGCTTTGGGCTGTGGTGTATCAAATGAAATATTGTTATCTTGAAAATATTGTTTCGGGGTGTAATGGTAACCGCAATTACTTTCACGGTTGCACCTGCCAACGGTGGGGTGTACGTGTTCGCCTGTTTCCGTATCAATGTAAAGCGAAAAGGTTTTATCCCTTTGCTGGCAATTGGGGCAACGGTAACGGGTATTCATTCCCTTGTATGGTTCAAGTATGTATCGGTATTCTGTTTTCATAACTCAATAATGTTTGCATTTTGCAAAGGCTTATATAGGGGTTTGCAAACTTGCAATCGTTATAGGTTGTTTGTAATTAACCCTTGCAAACATATCTTGCAAACTTGCAAACCATTAATTTAATAGGGTTTGATATGAATAAGTTTATAGTAAACTGTTTTCTCTTTTATTTCCTTTGATAGCTTACAACTTTGCCCGTGTTCGTTGAAAATCTCAATATCTGAATTCATTATTTCTAAAATTCGTTTTTCAATAGTTCGTACGCTTGCTTGGAAATCTTTACAAAGTTTATCTAGTAACTCAACCCGTGTTAAAGTTGCCCCATCACCTAAATACATTTCAATAAATTCGATAATATCATCATTACTGGCTTTATGTTTACGGTTGTTTATTACCCCTGAAACTTCACTTGCATCTGCCAAAACAAGCCCTTTGGCTTCATTACTGTATTTGATGTAAAACGGGGTGTGCCTTGCTGTACTTCTACATTTTAAATACTTCACCCGTATTAAATCAGTATCGTTTTGATTGGCATCTTTTTCAAACCCTACTTGCATAAGTGTACTGGCTTTGTTCATTAGTTCAGTACCAAAATGCCCTCTTGCTTTGTCACTCTTTGGGTTTTCGTGAATTAGGCAAAGGAATATTACATTGTGTTCGTTTATTGCCATATTCATAAGGTCAATAAGTTCCATGCTCTTATCAGTCTTATTGAAATCCTCAATACAATCCGTTGAAACATCCAACACAATAAATAAAGGGTTGTTTGTGCTTTTCTTAATATGGTTGAGGTATTCGTTTAAAGCTGCAAACCTTTCTTTTCTGTTAATTTGTAAAAGGCTTATGTACTCAAAGTTGCTGGGGTGGTCGGCTCTATTATAACCAGCTTTCATTTGAATTGACTGCAAAGCATACGGCAACTGTTCTGATAAATTCCTTTCGGTATCTACATAAACAACTGTGTGGGTAGCACTAAAATTTAGCCTGTTAAATCCCAGTAGTTCGTTTTGGCAACCGTTTAACTTCAAAAATGCCGCACAAATATTTTCAGCCAGCCTACTTTTGTGAACCCCAGCCTGTCCCTGAATAACATTTATAGTATGGGGGAATATTACAGCGTTTTCGCCTTGTTTCAACACAGGATCTGAAAACCTTATTTCACTTGCTTTAATTTCCTTTAGCTTTTCACGGGTTGCAAGTACCGTTTTTAGATTGTCGGAAAAGCCTGTTTCGTTACCTTGCTTTAATAGTTGTTCTGTTTCGTTTTTAATATCCTCCACAGTAACACTATCAATTAAAGAAAAATCGAAATTTGGAGTAACTTTGTTTTGTCCATTGGTGGGGGTATGTTTCTCAATCATAATTTACCCCCATATTTTTTTTGCCCAATATCTTTTAATGAAATACCTTTAAATAGTTCACGCTTTTTAGGTTGCCAATTTTCGGCTTGTTGCTGAATTTCTGCAAAAGTTTTCTTTTTCCCTTGCTTCAACCAATTATCAATTTCAGATTTTAAAAACCTTAATTTTTTACCCCCCTTATGAACTGGTATTAACCCAGCATTTACCCAACCATAAACAGTTGGTTTTGTCGGTTTGTCGGGGTGATAATTACAAAGTTCGTTGAGATTGAACCAACGGTCGGTTTCGGTTGGTTGTTCGTTGTGCATCTGTTTGTTGTTTTTCAAACAGGAATTAACACAATCAATAATTACCGTTTGTAAATCTTCAATCGGTAACGAAATAAAAACTGTTTTTTCCATATCATTTTAATTTGATACAGCAAAAAACAGCATACTAAAAAGCCCTATTTTCCCAACTTTCCACTTTGGGAATATTGGGAAAGAATTGTTTTAATATCTATTTCAATTCTACTGTTTTCAATCCTTTTATATTGCTTTCTGAACTCAGTTGCATCTTTTGAGAGATTAAGCCCTTTTACTTTTTGGTTCAGTAAATCTGCATAAACTTTATCTTTAAAATGCTTAATCAATGGTTGGGGTTTATGTTTCTTTAATATTGCAATCCATAAAGGGAAAACCCCTTTTGCTTTGCCTATATAATTGTTTGTTGCATCAATAACAGGGGGGTGCAATTCCCCTAAAATTCTCAAACATGGCTCTGCATTTTCAGGAATAATAAAAAGTTCCTCAAATATTACTGGCAATTTCTGTTCTGTTTTGACATTCATTGAAACTGGTTGCCAACTTTTCTTTTCAAGCTCTAAATCTTTTATTCTGTTTTCCTTTTCTTTTAAATAGAAATTGTAATATTCAACCCAGTTTCTTTTTGTTAAATGGTTCTGATATTCGTTATAGTTTTCCCAGTCAACCAATTTTATGTTTCGTAAATAAGAATTGAATTTAAATTGATGCAAAGCCTTTTGTGCTTCAAATTTTAAATTGTTTGCAACCTCAATACTTTCCATTTTAATAGCATATAGAATAAGTTCATCGAATGTTTTAAACTTTTCTTTTGGCTCAACCCTCAAATATTTGTTTTCCCCATCAATTCCTGAATAAATTTTATTCTCTTTGTTGCACGCAAAATAAAACCCTGTGTTATTTACATTTAAACAACAATAATTCTCAGCATCAAATAACCTTTTAATTTGCGTTTTTGAAAATTTGTATTGTTTAAGTTTTTCTTTATTTAACGGTTCAATCATTTTATAATAAATTAAAAATCTAATTTTATTTTGTCGGCTGCTTCCCGTTTAGTTTTATCAATAATCTTTGCGTAAATCTGTGTTGTTTTTAATTCTCGATGTCCAAGCATTTTTGAAACGGTGTAAATATCCGTTCCATTTGAAAGCTGCAAGGTTGCGAATGTATGCCTGAAACAATGAAAGGTTATATCTTTTGTTATCCCAGCTGCTCCAATCCATTGGTAAAGGTGTTTGTTTTCGTATGCTGAATAAGTAAGCCCATTAAGTACTTTGTCGGTGGGTTCTGCTCGTTCACCAAGCAAACTGTAAGCCTGTTCAGAAATTGGCATTACTTCAACCCCTTTTGTTTTTTGTTGTTTAAATCGAATAAAATAACCGTTATTCTCAATGTATTCCAATTCACCCCAAACAAGGTTTTTAATATCCGAAAACCTTAATCCTGTGAGGGCTGAAAATAGGGCGGCACGCTTTAACAATGGGTTTCGACATTCTATTTTAATAAGGTTGTTTAGTTCCTCAATGGTTAAAAAATTCCTCCACGTTTCCGCTGGTTTTACAGGTTTGATTTTTGCGTTCAGGTCGGTGGCTAAATACCCATCTTTATACGCTTGTTTCAAGGTTGCTTTTAATTTATTAAAATATGATACAGCTGAATTTTGGGCAAGTTTTGTAACGCTTCGTTTATTGCTTTTTGTTGTAAGTAAGTAATCTTTAAAATCATTACAAAACTTTTCGTTGAGGTCTGCAAATTTCAAATTGCCTTTTGTAAATGCTGTAAGGTATTTCAATGCTGAAACCCAGTTATCATGATTGCTGGCTTTTCGCTTTTCTGCAAGGGTTTTGAAATAGTCAACAAAATTCTGTTCGCCCAATTCCTTAATTCGTTTCTGCTCCAGTTCGTAACCTGTATAAATTTCAGGTTTATTCAAATGGTTTTCACGTTTCTGCCTTATCTGTTCAGCAAATTGTAAAGTTTCTTTGTTGTGCTGTTTGTCGAATGGATTCTTTGCCTTTTCAATAAGATACATTTGTAAAAATTCCCTTCGGGTTGGTTCGCCTGTTTTGGTGTGTGGTATGGCTGGATAAAAATCTAAATACAAACTTTTTCTGTTTCCTGTAATTTTCTTTTCCCTCAATTTTACTTTTATTGCCATTTTGCTGAATTTTTGTACCTCGAATGTTTTAAGGTACAACGAAGGTACAAATATTTAATAAATAAACAAATAACAACACAAAACAAACCGACATGAAAAGGCATTAAAAAAGCCCTTTATCAGAGGGCAATTTACTTTTTTTGTATGTCTTTAACTATGGGTTGCTTTGTGCTGGTTACTTTCCGATACAAAACTTACTAAAGATATTCCCCAATAAATCATCAGAATAAATCTCTCCGGTAATCAATCCTAAATGATAAATAGCATCTTTCAAATCTAAAGCGAGTAGGTCAGAGGTTAAGTTACCATGCATTCCCGTAATTACTCTAACTAATGCTTCCTCTGCTTTTGCTAAGGCTCCTTCGTGACGTGCATTCGTGACTAACTGATTTTCGTTTTCTAAGGAAGCCACTCCTGATCCGATAATTAATTGCTTTTTTAATTCTTCTAAATGCAATTGCGTTTTTGCAGCAATAAAAATGACATTGGGTAGATTAGCATAGTCGCCTAATTTTGATTGATCATGTAAATCGCACTTGTTCACAACCGTTAGGATGAATTTATCTTCGCCTACTTTATTTTGTAAATCGGTAATTTCTTCTTCAATTTCTTTTGCAGTGCTCTGTGCAGGGTCACATAAGTATAGAATGATATTCGCCTTGCGAGCGTATTCATATGATCGTTCTACGCCTAATTGCTCAATAACATCGCCTGTAGCACGCAATCCCGCTGTATCCATAAATCGGAAACGATATCCATCAATCACTAACTGATCTTCGATCACATCTCGTGTTGTACCTGCTATATCGCTTACAATAGCCTTATCATCGTTTAGGAGCGCGTTTAGCAATGTGCTCTTGCCCACATTCGGTTTCCCCGCTATAACCACAGGAATCCCATTTTTAAGCGCATTACCAGTTGCGTAACTTTCACGAAGTGTACGAACCGATTTCAATAATTCATTAACCAACTTAGATAATTGATCACGATTAGCAAACTCCACATCTTCTTCTGCAAAGTCTAATTCTAATTCAATCAAAGAAGCAAAATTTAAAAGCTGAGTTCGCAGTTCTTGAATTGCATGACTATATCCGCCACGCAATTGTTGCATAGCCGTTTGATGTGCACTTGCATGTTGAGATGAAATTAAATCTGCCACAGCTTCCGCTTGTGATAAATCAAGTTTCCCATTTAAGAAAGCACGTAAGGTAAATTCACCTGGCTCGGCTAATCGAGCGCCTTTTTGCTGTAATAATTGTAAAATCTGTTGTTGAATATAGGTAGATCCGTGACAACTAATTTCAATGGTATCTTGTCCTGTATACGAATGAGGATTTTTAAAAACACTGATTAATACTTCATCTAAGGTTTGATCATCTAAAACAATATCGCCAAAATGTAAAGTATGCGAAGTAATGATTTCAAAGTTTTTTACTTTTCCTTTCTTCGTTTTAAAGACCGATTCAACAATAGGGAATGTATTAGGACCAGAAACACGAATTACTGCAATGGCGCCAAGGCCTGGAGCTGTTGCTAACGCACAAATGGTATCTGCCTGATTGGGTAAATGCATGGGGCAAAAATAGAGAATCCACCGCAATGCAGTGGACTCTTTAATGATAATGATCTAATTATTCTTTAATCACTTTTATAGAATGGGTGATTCCATTAATCACAGCCCTGATAAAATAAAAACCTGGATTCAATTCCTTTCCCAATTCAATCTGCCAAACACCCTCTTCTACATATTCATTAATTGAATTTCCTACTAATTGTCCGTTAATATTATAAATTTCTACACTAAGTGCACCACGATTTAGTACCATCAATTCAAGTGTTGTAGAATTGATAAAAGGATTAGGGTGAGCACTTATCAAATGATCAAAATCAATACTCGTAATCTCTCTACTAATTTTTGTCTGATCACTGCCTAAATCCTGCTTTAATCCAACAACAAGCGCCGAACTAGCGTTAAACACAATATTGTTTCCAGTTGCATCTTTCATAACAGATCTATTTGTTGTAGATGGGTGCTGTATCGACATAAACATAAACCGATTGTCAGGCGAGAATGTAATTCCCGTTGGTTCTGCTCCTGTAGGTACACAGCCAAACAATTGAACTTTTGGTGAAGCCTGCGAGTGATCTTTTTTTACCACCCAGATATAATTATTCCCACCATCCTGAAATACCCATAAATTTCCTTCATTGTCAAAGGCTAGATTATCATTCCCTGTTCCCCATGCAACGTTGGTCGGACCATTATAATGATTAATTAAATAACTTCTACCTCCTACATAAGATTCGAAATTCGTTACTGCATTCCCGTTATCATTAAATCGGTAAACTCTACCATAGATTTTTGAGGTGAAGTAAATCATAGAGTCAGGTCCTATTTCCGCATCTTCAACACCATCAAAAGGAGTTCCGCCAAGATTAGCCGCAAAATCATATGCAAAATTCCGCTGTGCCTTTGTGGTATTTGGGACTTGAATCCAAACTCCAGTTGATTTTAAAGGAGCTCCATTGGATGATAACGATGAATCTAACTTTAAAACATACATCGTTCCGCTAGATAAATTACCTGGGACATTAGCTACAAATTTGTATAAGCAACCTGCTGTATAATCTTCACCATAATAAACCGTTACTGAGTCATGCGCTATGCATGCATTTTCATGCGACATTCTTCCTAATGCCCATAATTTTTGCTGCTTACTGCCTCCATTATATTTTTTAACAGCTCTTGTAATAGGATCAATCTCTACTAACCATCCAGCATCTAAATAGCCATCATTATTTACATCAATAGAATCTCGCGATTCTTCACCGCTAAGCGATGTACCCCAAGGTGTAATTGCTCCTGAACAATTTTTATAAAGATTCACAATGTCGGTGGCATCTACATCAATCTTTTGCGACGATTGAATATTCCAAAGCTTAGTGCTCGTATTAAAATTAACTTTATAATGCGTAACAGCACCTATAGGCGCATTTTCATGATTTAAATGAATGTATCCATCTTCGCTTGATCCATTAATTGGAATATAGCCAGTAAAGTCAGCGCGACCTGGTACTTTACCTCCAGCTGTTAATCGACGACCTTCTTTCACTAATAACTGAAACGTATGCGAAGGGGGAATAACAAAAGTTTGATTTTGAACATTAGGCGAAATGGATTCAAAGCCAGCCATCGATTTACTACCAATCATCTGAAGGTTGAATAGCAAATCGCCACTTGTAAGATTACATTGATGAAGCTCAACAGCTATTAAATTATTTCCATCATTGAAATAATTGGTGGCAATATCAATCGTTTGCCATACACTTCCATTATCTACTGCACAAGAGCTTGAAAAGGTTGTATAAGTAACGTTGCCAGAGGGCATGTTAGATCGGAGAACTTCCACACCATTTACATAAATGATAACACCATCATCTCGGCGGACATTAAATTGTATTTTAGAATACAAGTCACGAGGATTTGTAATATTCACCCATTTACGAAAATAGGTAGTGGTGTACTTATTTGTGGAAGATGGGCCAAATGATACTGTTGTATTAATATTTGTTAATCCAAAGCCAAGCGGCGCATTTCCTTGTGACCATGATGCATCAGAATAGCTATTATTCTTCCATAAAACACCTAGGTCTATCCCGAGGTCATTATATTTCCACAGAGCTCCAGCATTTAATAGTGTGTCTTGTGCTTTTACAGCAGAGGTCAAAATGAATAATGATAGAATAAGCCCAATTCGTAGTTTCATAGCGAGTTCAAATTTACGCTCCTTAAAGGTGAGAATGAAAATTAATGTTGTCTTAATAGCTGAATAGAATTTATTAAGAGGTAAAGGTTGATATTTATAGGTTGAATCAGATTTATTTTAAATTTGTACAAACTAGAAAACACCTTATAACGCTTTATGTTTTTTGTCCTTTCCAAAATTCTGGATTTGCTAATCTCTCCTACGATTTGGATTATCGGATGTTTCCTTTTTGCGTTAAGTCTTAGAAATAAGAAGGCGACAATTTCTAAAAGGTTATTTATTGCCGGGGTAATCTCCATTTTATTTTTCACAAATCCTTTTATGGTTAATTGGGTAATGAATAAATGGGAGGTAAGCGCCTATTCTTCGGAAGAAATTAAATCCCCTTATGAAGTTGGAATTGTATTGGGCGGAAGTACGCGTTATTACGATAACGTTAGTAAGCGAATGGTGTTTAGTAGTAGTGCTGATCGATTAATGCAAGCCGTTGAGCTTTATCATCAAGGTAAAATAAAAAAGATCTTTCTTTCTGGTGGATCTGGGTTTGTGAATTTTCAAGAATGGAAGGAGTCGGAAAAGCTTTATCCTTTATTGGTGAATTGTGGAGTAAAACCCGAGGACATCTGGATGGAAAATAATTCTCGAAACACCTATGAGAATGCCGTTGAAACTACGAAGGTATTGATGCAAAAAGGGAGTTCTTCTAAGTGTTTATTGATTACCTCTGCCTTTCATATGCGACGTTCGATTGCATGTTACGAAAAAGCGAATTTATCTGTAGTTCCCTATGCGGTTGATGTACGCTCAGGCGGACCTATTTATACACTCGATCGCTTGATACAACCTGATGCCGAAGCATTAGTGGCTTGGGATTTACTAACGCATGAATGGGTGGGGTATCTGATGTATCGAATGATGGGCTATTGCTAATATTAGAATTGCATTTATATTTATAAAAATAACGAAAATGAAAACGAGAAATTTATTAGGACTATTACTGATAATGACATTGATTTTTGCTGGATGCGAAAAGGAAAAAACTGATAATCCTTTAGCTAAATTCAAGATCAATTCGGTTAGGGTAGAGGCGATGCCAGCATTGGACTTTAACAATGTGGGATGGGATCTATTCGATGATGCTGATGTGTTTTTTAATATAGAAGATGAGAACCATATTCCTTATTACTTGGGTAGTTCTTATAAGGTAGGTAATGTGGCACAAGCTGATTTGCCAGTGTCCTGGTCATTAACATCTTCGTATCTGATTAACGATATCTCGAAAATAACTTATGTAGCGGTGTATGATTACGATGTATTAGATGAGAATGACCCGATGGGTTATGTAGGATTTAAATTGGAAGACTACATTGATGGAAAACCAACAACAATTACAAAAAGTAGTGGAGCTTTGACGGTTACGATTACTGGAGTTTGGTATTAAAATAAATTGCTTTTTCTTATTTGTAGGGAAAACTTCTATTGGTTATATTTGTAACTAAACTTATATAAACAATATGGAAAGAAATACTTTTTTACTGAAAGACGACCTTTCAGCATTTGAAAAAACATTGAAAAAGCATAAGGTTAAATTAGAATATGATGACTTTGGAAATGTTGTCCCATTAATTAAAGAATATGACGATTCAATTTCATTTGATGAATTAGACTTTGATTCAAAGAGTGTATTTTTTTATTCGAAAAACGATAAAAAACTATTTCTCAATAAATTGATTGAAGACTCCTATCAGCAGATAGATATATCAGAAGAATTTTTAGAGGATTTTAAAAAAAATGTAGATGGAGATTTTAAATTAGCTGTCTTGCATAGAGATAGTTTTAAATTGGTTTTTTGTAAGTTTGAGGGAAAAGAATTACAATTTGAAGCCACTTCAGTTGAAGATTGGGAGGATCCTGACCAATTTGAATTGTTCCCATATTTTGTAGAACTAGCAAAATCAAAAGGGATGAAGAAGAAGAAAAATGAGGATGGAGACAAATATTATGATACTGATGAAATTTATGATTTGATTTATGAATTTCGTGATAACCTATTATCTGGTGACGATACTTATCTTAAGATAGCTCCTGATTGGTACATTTAAATTAAATAAGAGTTTACAAAATTTTTTAAACACATATTAAAATGAAAGAGACTAAAGTTGGAACTCAAATTTGGACAAAAGAAAATCTTAGTTTAACAAAGTTTTTAAATGGTGATGACATCCCCCTTGTAACTAATTCAGATGAATGGAGCGCCTTAGGTAAAAGCAAAAAACCTGCTTGCGCTTATCTATCTTATGATGAAAAAAATGGAAAGAAATACGGGTTGCTGTATAATTACTATGCAATAACAGATAAAAGAGGTTTAGCCCCAGAAGGTTGGTCAATTCCAACTTGTGAAGATTGGGAACAATTGATTAAAGAGTTAGGTGGTGAGAACAAAGCTGGTATTGCGCTTAAAAAGAAAAAGGCTTGGGAAGAGGATGAATGTTCAGATAGTTCTGGATTTTCTGTAATTCCTTCGTGTCATCATGATGAATATGGAAATGATAATACAATAATGATGACCGCATGCTTTTGGACATCAAGCAAGGAAGGAAAAAATGATGCTGATTATGTAATGATTGGTAGTTATTCCGGTGAAGCAACAATTAGAGTAAGGGGGCGTGCGGCTGGATTTTCTGTGAGATGTGTTAAAAATATTTAATTGATAATAATAATATCCAATGGCAAAAAAAACAATTATAGCAGGTGACACATTTTTGTTTACTGGTAAGTTAACAGAATTTAGGCGTGAAGAAGCAGAAGCGCATGTAGAGGCAGAGGGAGGAATACTATTAAGTGGTGTAAGTGCTAAACTTAATTACTTAGTTGTAGGTGAAGACGCAGGGAGTAAGTTGGCAAAAGCAGAAGCATTAGGTACAGTTACTATTTTGACTGAAAAAGAATTTTTGAAGATGATGAAGAAAACTACTGCTTCAAAATCCAGTACAACAAAAGCTCCTGCAAAGAAAACTGAAAAAACGGTAGTGGCTAAAACGGCATCTAAAACTAAGGTAGAAAGTAAGGATTCCAAATCTAATAATGAAGTAACAATTGGAAAGCAAGTATGGATGACTCAAAATTTAAATGTGCTTAAGTTTAGAAATGGGGATGATATTCCATTGATTAAATCAGATAAAGAATGGAAAGCTTGTTATGATAATAAAAAAGCGGCTTGCTGTTATATTAATAACGATCCTAAAACAGCATCAAGAGGACTATTATACAATTGGTACGCTGTTAATGACAAACGTGGCTTAGCTCCTAAAGGGTTTATTATACCTTCATTGGATGATTTTAAAATACTAGTTGGCAATGAAGACCCTAAAAAAGTTGGAAAAATTCTAAAGTCTCAAGAATTATGGATCAATGGCTCAAAAAATAAAAACACAACAGGTTTATCTATCACACCAAATGCAACTAGAATGTTTGGAGAATTTTCAGATGATTTAGAATCTGCATCTTTTTGGACAACTACGGAAGCAATGGAGTCGTATTCGATGAATTTCCATTTAGATGGCAAAACGGATAAAATAAATTGGGGTTCTTTATATCAAGATTCAGGTTTAGCCGTTAGGTGCTTAAAAAAATGATTTTTACAAAATTTTAAAACACTCTAACCTTCCTTAATGATAATTGAATTTCTATGAAGTAAAATTCTAAGGGCAAAACCAGAAGCATTAGAAACCGAGACTATTTTACATGAAAAAGATATTATATAAATGATGAAGAAAACAACAGTTGTAAAAACTAGTGCAACAAAAACACTTGCAAAGAAAACGACGAAAAAAGGAGAAAAAAATATAGTTGCTAAACGGTCTTCTAAAACAAATGCAATAAATAATGATTCTAAATCTATTAATGCGGTAATTATAGGAAAGCAAGTATGGATGACCCGAAATTTAGATGTTCTTAAGTTTAGAAATGGTGATGATATTAAACTAGCTAAAAATGTAAGTGAATGGAAAAAATTAAACGAAAAGGAAATTCCTGCTTGCTGTTATTATGATGGGGATGATGCAGTAAAAGATAATAAAACACTTCTTTATAACTGGTTTGCTGTTATTGATAAAAGAGGGTTGGCTCCAAAAGGATGGATTGTCCCATCATTAGATGATTGGAATGAATTGGTAACTTTTGTTGGTAGCGATAAAAAGTCGTTAAGAAAGCTTAAGAGTAAGGAAATTTGGGATGGTAGTGCTTATCTTGTTAATAATTCCTTTGGGACAAATAAAACAGGATTTAATTTAATGCCAACTGGTGAGCGAACATTTCCTTCTAGTGAATTCCATTCTGCAAAATTATCGGCCATTTTATGGACATCAAATCCAGCTAGAACAAAAAGTGCATATTTTGTTGAATTTGATTTTTCAAATAAATACATATCATCGTTTGGCTATAAACAATTAGGATTAGCAGTTCGTTGTATAAAGAAATAGGTTGGTAATTCGAAATTTCAACTACATAAAAAAAATAAATTATTCATAATTAAAATGGCCAAAAAAACAATCATATCAGGTAACACATTTTTATTCACTGGTAAGTTAACAGAATTTACGCGTGAAGAAGCAGAAGCGCATGTAGAAGCGGAGGGCGGAAAAGTATTAAGTGGTGTAAGTGCGAAACTTAATTACTTAGTTGTAGGAGAAGATGCAGGAAGTAAGTTGGCAAAAGCAGAAGTATTAGGTACGGTGACTATTTTGCATGAGAAAGAATTTTTGAAGATGATGAAGAAAACTACTGCTTCAAAATCCAGTACAACCAAAGCTCCTGCAAAGAAAACTGAAAAAAGGGTAGTGGCTAAAACGGCATCTAAATCTAAGTTAGAAATTAAGGATTCCCAATCTATTAATGAAGTAACTATTGGAAAGCAAATATGGATGACTAGAAATTTAGATGTTGATTGCTTTAGGAATGGTGACAAAATAATAGAGTGCAAAACAGATGAGGAGTGGAAAGAAGCTGGTGAAAATAAAATCCCTGCATGGTGTAATTATGAAAATAAAACAAATAATGGGGAAATTTATGGAAAACTATACAATTGGTTTGCGGTAACTGACCCGAGAGGATTAGCACCTGAAGGATGGAATATCCCAACTCACGATGACTGGGATACATTAATTGCCAATTTGGGTGGGGATATGCTTGCAGGTAGTAAAATGAAAGAAAAGGGCATAAAAAATTGGAAAAAACCAAACGAAAAGGCTAACAATCAAAGTAAAATAACAGCAATGCCTGGTGGATATCGATATGCTGAAGATGGCTTCAATGAAATTGGAGAAAAGGTGTCATTTTGGTCATGTTCGGAGTTTAATTCACTTTTTGCTATAGAAAGGTCAATTATGTATAACAATACAAATGTAATTTTAAGTTATCGCGATAAAAGGCAGGGATCTTCTGTTCGATGTGTTAAAAATATTTTTGAACCAGTCAAGTCTATTAAAATAGAAAACATTGAAGTATTTCAAAGCGATATTGGAGAATTCAGTTTTTATGATGCTAAATTGGAATGCTCAAAAATCGGAGGAGGTTGGAGAGTTCCAACCAAAGATGAATTAAATCTATTATATCAAAATAAGGAAAAAATTGGTGGTTTTACCCATGGATTTTATTGGAGTTCAACAAATGGGAATCCAGAAATTTCATTTGGATGGGGGCAAAGATTCAGTGATGGTTTTCAAAACTTATGCTCTATAACCCCAAAATTCAGAAATTATGTCAGACCAGTAAGAACAGTAATTAAATAATATATAGTTGAATCGTTTCTTTTACAATTTTAGAAGAAACTCAAATTGTTGTTTAACAATAAGTAAAAAGCAAAATAATGGATAATGATTATTTAATTAACATAAAAAATAGTACATCTTGCTGCGATTGGGTCAGATTATATAAAATTTTAGATCAAAAGGCCCAGAATTCTAAAAAAATGAAATACTCAAAAGAAAAATTAGATGAGTATAAGATAAAAATTGAAAGCAAGAATTACGAATCTCTCTTAAATAGAAAAATCAATAATGAAAATGATTTAGTAACAGCTATGTGTATTGCATATTCGTGGATGCCGACAATGCTTGAGATTCACGGAACTAAAGAAGATATTGAACAAGTTACTTTACAACTTATTAGTTTGGATTCAGTTAAATGGTATTGTCCAAATGAGAAAGCTATAATATTTAATCTTTCAAAAATAGTAAATCACTCTATTGTTGGGGCAATTAAGACTCTTCATCTAATAGATCCCAATAGATTTCCATTAATTGATTCTAGGGTTTTAACTGCATGGAATAAATTGATGGTTAATATTCAAGATACTTGTACAATTGAATCTTTAGGTGGCACATTCAATTTAGGGCATGATATGAAAAACTTGAATAAGCTAATAGAGAAATACTTTTATTATAGAGCATTTATTATTCATTGGAAGAGTAATTTAGATAAAGATATTAAGATTCGTGACATTGAATTTCGACTTTATCTAATGGGTGATAAACTTTAAATTTCTTAAGTAAAATGACACCTATACCTTCCTACAAATCCAAAATCGCATCGCGATATATTCCTGTTGATTCAGAACAACTAGGACTTAAAGTCGCAGAGAGTGATTATTATCTTGCTTCCCAGAAGTTAGATGGTCATTTAACTTTCCTTGTTGTAATGAAAGGAAAAGCAAAGCTGTTAGATAGAAATGGAAACGAAATAAATGTCCCGTCAATTTTAAAAGAGGCTTCAAAATTAAAGGATGATGTAATTTTAGCGGGTGAACTTTGTTGCTTTCATGATAATTCTTCGCAGTCTCACAGAGAAGTAAATGCAGCGTTAGATGAACCCGAAAAGTTTGATTTGCGATTCTGTGCTTTCGATTTGTTAGAACATGATGAAAAAGAAATTGATCTCGATTCAAAAGAAAAATGGGAAGTCCTTTCTAACTTTAAATGGAACACTTGTATCACTCTCATTGAACATAAAATATTTGAAAGCAGAAAAGACTTAATCGCTTTTTATAAAGAACTTCCAAGCAATGCCGAGGGTATGATTGTGCGTGCAGGAAACAATATCACCTATAAGGTAAAAGATATTCATCACCTTGATTTAGTCATCTTAGGTTATGCCGAATCAAATGATGAGAACGCTGGAACACTCCGTGAATTACTTTTAGGTTTTGCATTAGAGAATAATCAATTTCAAATTGTTACTAAATGTGGTGGGGGCTTCAGTGATAAAGATCGTTCAGAGTTAGTGAAATCACTAGAACCACTTATTGTAAATTCCGAATACACTGAAGTGTCAGGTGCCAAAACAGCATTCATTTTTGTTAAGCCTGAAATTGTAGTAGAAATTTCCTGCCTTGATCTTATCAATGAAAATAACAGTGGGGCTATTCGTAAAGCAGCTCTTGAATACAATAAAAAGAAAGGTTATTTATCACTTGGCAACCAAGCTACCCTAAGTATTATCTCGCCAAACTTTACGAGATTAAGATCGGATAAAAAAGCAAACACCACTGATGCAGGAGTGCTACAAGCTTATGCTTTATGTGAACCACTTGTTGCATCAGGATCTACTGAGGAGGGAATACCATCTGAAATTATATTGCGTGAAGTATTTGTAAAAGAAGGGAAGGGTGGCAAGGCAATTCGCAAATTTATTGGTTTAAAAACAAACAAAGAAAAGTCTGGAATGTATGCTCCATACAATGTAATTTATTCAGATTTAAGCGCAGGAAGAAAGACTCCATTAGAACAAGAAATTTTTTTATGCGCATCAGAAGAGGAGGTTAATGCGAAGGTTGCTGAGCTGAAAGAAGAAAACATTAAAAAAGGTTGGGAGCAAATTAAATAATTTTAAAATGGCAAAGAATTTAACTTTTGTATTTGATAAACAACCATTCGTTGCGGGTATTACCAAGGTGGATCGTGATAAGGTCTATGGCTTCGTTCAAGAGCTAGTGTCTGATAAATCAGGTAATGCCTGCTCAACAGGCAATCTGTTAGATGACGGACAAACACTTATTTTTTCTGGCTCAACTGCACTTAAAACAGTCGATAAAAATAATTGCGAAGTCGATAAGAAATCACTAAAGACCGTTTATCTAGATGGTAAAGATGCAACATTAATTCCTTCGTCGTATGACGGTGAAATAGCATTATCCAAAGCTAGTATGGATGATGTATTCAACTTAGAAGTAACAACTGTTTATCAGTTAACATGGGAAGATACAGCATCCAAAGCGTCCATGTTGAAATTATTGGAAGCTGGTAATGTATTTCAATTCGTTTTTAACTATCGTGCAGATTATGAAGGTGCGGATGCGTTAGTCCTATCTAGTCAAAACGAAATTTTTATTCTAACAGGAAAAATGTTAAAATTTGAATACCTTGAAAATAAATCTGCAATTCCTCTAGTAGAAGAAACTCCGCTAGAAGAAACTGAGGAAGAAGTAGATTTTGGAATGTTATAAAACGAAAAAAACTATGTCAAGAAAAATACATTTAGCAGATAGCAAAGGAAGAGATGCAGAAGTTTTTTTTATTTCGAAAACGGAAAAACCAAAAGTGAAATTAGTTACTTCAAAGGGTGATGAGGTAAAAAATGTACGCGTGTTAAAAGGTGCTTCTCAAAATTCATTTGAAGGAATGATGAAAGCGTTAGGTAGTGCTAAAGCGATAGAACAAGCAATGATTTCATCCGACCCTGAGATTGATTTACAACTGACAGGAAGATTCATTAAAAGCACTTCACGGGTTTATATTGATCAAGATTTAAAACCAGTTTCAAGCATTTCAAAAAAAGAAGTCGTTTACTCTCCTGATGGCTCTGTAAAAGAAGAGCGAATTCCGAAAGAGCTAATGGCAAATATATTATCCGAAATACCCCTTAAATCAGGAAAAATATTTCCTAAAAAAGAACTATATAACAAGTTGATTTTTGCTAAGAAATATCAATTACATCATATCAATGGACTTACGTTCGATTTTCTTTATGAGATCGCTAAAGACCTTCAAGAGCAAGATGCGTTAATGATGTTAGGTGCAGGTGCAAAAGGAAATGAACCACTTGTATTTCAAGATGGCGGTAAATCGTATCGATGTTTCTTAGAGGGAAGAGTAAAAGAAAATTCTTACGTTTTAATTATGCACTTGAGTAACCTGGAATTAAAAAGCATCAGCTAATTAATCCTTTTTATTCTTAGCATTTAAAAGATCAATAATCTCTTGATTTTGTTTTTTGAGGCTTTCGATTTCAGATTTTAAATCAATCATTGATTTCTTATCGTTGTTCTCATGCTCTTCTTTAGCAATTGTCATTTGATCAATGAAAATACTATTGATTAAAGAAAGTCCTAATATACTTCCAGTAAAAACAATAAATACAAAATAGAATTTTGTAAAATAAGCAAATGCTAAACTGCACTTAGGGTTTTCTGTAATCTCTGTAACTACATCTGAAAATCCATCACCGCTGAATATTTTAAATATGGTAAAAAAGGAGGAGAATGCATTAGAGAAGAAATCCTCTGTATAGGATTTGTAAAGGCTAACCGAAATCAAAGAAATTATCGTAGAGTAAATGATGAAAGCAAATATGATAAACATAACTGCTTTCAATGCTTTTATTAGCTGAGGAACAATTCTTTTTCCTTCAGGAATAAATTCAATTACGCGAATAAACTTAAATATTCTTAATGAACGTAAAACGGTAAAGCCAGCGAATAATTCTAAATCAGTCATGAATAATACACCCAAGCTCGGCAAAGCAAGTACAACAGAAATAAAATCTAATTTATTCCAATGATCATGTTTCCAATAGTATTTAAACTTTGCAGATAATCCTTTATCAATATTATTACTGATTTTAAAAACTATTTCAAATAAAAAAAACAGAGTGAAACAAGCATCTATTAAATCAAAGTAAAAATAGTAGTCTGAAAAATAATTGAAACTGTGAAAATAAATGATGACTACATTGAGTAATGTAATCGCAAATAAATTCTTTTCATTAAAGACTATTTTCAACATACAAATCAATCAAAATCCAATAACTCAATCAAACGATTAAAGTCATCAGTAGAGTAGTAGTTAATGACCACTTGTCCGCTACCGTTATCTTTATGGCGGACTTCCACTTTTGTTTCGTAACGATGTTCTAATCGCTCTTCAATGTTCTTGATTTCAACGTACCAGTTTGGTTTGTTCTTAGGCTCTTTACCATTTTTCTTTGGTGCTGCTGAGCGAACTAAATCTTCTGTACGACGAACACTTAAATCTTCTGTTAATACATCATTGAAAATCTTCAATTGCATAGCGATATCATCCACCCCTAAAATAGCGCGCGCATGTCCCATGCTAATCTTTCCATCACGTATAGCAAACTGCACCTGAGGAGGTAATTTTAATAATCGTAGGTAGTTCGTAACTGTTGAACGATCTTTTCCAACGCGATCACCTAATTGCTCTTGCGTTAAAGAACACTCTTCAATTAAACGCTGATATGAAATGGCAATCTCTAAAGCATTTAAATTTTCACGTTGAATATTTTCAACTAATGCCATCTCTAACATCGCCTGATCATTCGCAGTACGTACATAAGCAGGAACCATTGTTAATCCGGCTAATTTAGACGCTTTAAAACGACGTTCACCACTAATAATCTGATAACGATTGTCTGCGATTTTACGAACTGTAATAGGCTGAATAATGCCTTGCTGACGAATAGACTCTGCTAGTTCATTCAATGCACCTTCGTCGAATTCTGTACGAGGCTGAAAAGGGTTTGCTTCAATCTGATTTAAAGCAATAGTAGAAACAGATCCAACAATTGACTTTGGTGCATCAATGCTGGCTGTTGTATTATTTACGGGAGTTGTTGTGTCAGGAGTATCACCTAATATTGCGCTAAGTCCTTTCCCTAATCCTGATTTTTTTGTCGACATGTTTATTCTAAACTAATATTAATTATCGGAAACTTTTAACTTATCCATTACTTTATCCGTCATCACTTTATCTTCTGATGCGATATTGGTCATGTTGTTTTTCTGAAGGATTTCACGAGCTAAATTCAAATAATTGATAGCTCCTTTGCTAGATGCATCGTGCATAATGATGCTTTCTCCAAAGCTTGGCGCTTCTCCTAATTTCGTTGTACGTTGGATAATAGTATCAAATACTAAATCCTGGAAATGTGTTTTTACTTCTTCTACGACTTGATTTGATAAGCGTAAACGCATATCATACATCGTTAATAAAATTCCTTCGATTGATAATTCAGGATTTAATCGAGTTTGTACAATCTTAATTGTGTTTAATAACTTACCTAAACCTTCTAATGCGAAGTACTCACACTGCACAGGAATAATTACTGAATGCGCTGCTGTTAAAGCGTTGATGGTAATTAATCCTAATGAAGGAGAACAGTCGATGATGATAAAATCGAAGTCTTCTGAAATCTTCTCAAATACCTGCTTCATCATGTGCTCGCGATTCGTTAATTGAATCATTTCAATTTCCGCACCTACTAAATCGATATGAGAAGGAAGTAAAAATAAATTTGGAGTTTTAGTTTCAAGAATGATGTCGTTAGGAGCTACATCATTGATGATGCATTCGTAGATAGAGGTCTTTACTGTTCTTGGATCAAAGCCAACTCCTGATGTAGAGTTCGCTTGTGGATCTGCATCCACCAATAAAGTCTTATATTCTAAAACTGCAAGACTAGCCGCTAAGTTAATAGCCGAAGTTGTTTTACCAACTCCACCTTTCTGATTTGCGATTGCAATTATTTTTGCCATTTGCTATGTTGATTTTTCGTTTTAAATATTTTTTGTTTCGCCGATAGTGAACAAGTGTAATTCATTACCCGCCATTTGAAATTTAGCAGCAGCTTCAACTGTGTCAATTTTAATATATCCGAAGGTGTCATAATGCATTCCGATAATCTTCTGACAATTGATAAATTCTGCAGCTATTAACGCATTATCAATTCCCATTGTGAAATTATTTCCAATTGGAAGGAAAGCGAAATCGATGCTTTTATACTCTCCAATTAATTTCATGTCGTAAGTCAAAGCCGTATCACCAGCATAATAGAAATTTCCCTCTGAACTTTCAATTAAAAATCCCATTGGATTTCCACCATAAGTCCCATCAGGCAAAACACTACTATGAACCGCCACTACGCATTTTACTTTGAATTTATTTCCATTATCATCCGCATCAAAGAACCAATGTCCTCCGATATTCATAGGATGACTTTTTTCCACACCTTGATTCGTCAACCAATCTACAATTTCGTAGTTGGAAACGACCGTAGCTTTGTTTTGTTGTGCCAGCATAACTGCATCCGCAATATGATCTTGATGTCCGTGAGAAATCAAAATATAATCCGCCTGAATGGCAGCCACATCGATATCCTTAGCTAATTCATTATATGTTATAAACGGGTCAAACAAAATCGTTTTTTGTCCGATTTTAACTGAAAAACAAGAATGTCCGTAATATGTAATTTCCATAATTGTACTTGGCCTTTCGGCAACGAACAAAGATAAGAAACGGGGAGGGGCTTAACTAATGTTTTTTATTGCAAATGGAAAAAACAATGAACAAAATCAGGTGTATTTATTAACAATTCAAATTCGGTACTAACGTACTAAGGAAACATGTCCTTTTTTCTTTATGTCAATAAAGCTTCCTGAATCATATCCTTTATACTTCAGAATGTAATAATAAACTCCTTCCGGAGCTTCT